>DASZFO010000125.1 GCA_035939775.1 Pirellulales bacterium
GGTCCTTTGGCCGACGAGGTCGAGATCGGCGACAGCATTGCCGTGAACGGTTGCTGCCTGACCGTCGTGCGCGTGGAGGGAGAGTCAATCGACTTTCAAGCGGGAGAGGAAACCTTGAGCCGCACGAACCTCGGACGGCTCGGACCAGAAGGCCTCGTCAACCTCGAACGATCGCTGGTCCTCGGAGACCGAATGGGAGGTCACTTGGTGACCGGTCACATCGACGGCCAGGGGACGCTCGTCGAGCGGCGCGACGATGGCGATTGGTCCACGTTTTGGTTTCAAGCGCCGGCCGAATTGTTGCGGCAAGTGGCGCCCAAGGGATCAATTGCCGTGGATGGAGTTAGCCTTACGGTGGTGGACGCGGAGGCGGAGCGGTTCAGCGTCGCGTTGATTCCACACACACTGGCAGTCACCACGCTGGGTCGATTGAAGGTCGGCGACCCGGTGAATCTGGAAACTGATCTCATCGCGAAATACGTCGCCAAGCAACTCGCCGCCCGCGAGACCATTTGAGGCCCGACGCCGAATCGAGCACAATGTCAACCGCCCCCGGCACGACGAACATGATCCCGCTTCCCTTCGGGCATTTTGGGGAGTTCGTGCGCGAGCCGTTGGGGTTTCTGCTGCGAGCGCGGGAGCGCTATGGCGACGTCTTCCGCATGCGGATTGGGCCCCTGTTGTTGCACTTTCTTTTTCACCCCGACTACGTGCAGCATGTGTTGCACGACCGGCCGAAGAATTATCTGCGCGGATGGCAGTATCACTGGTTGCGCCGCATGATGGGCGAGAATCTGGTCGTCAGCGAAGGAGATTATTGGCTTCGGCAGCGGCGGCTCGCGCAACCCGCGTTTGGCCGGCAGCGTTTGGCCCTATATGCCGAGGTCATGGTCCAAGCGACGGCCGAGATGTTGGAGCGCTGGGCCAAGCTATCTGCCGGCGACACCGTCGATATCGGGGCCGAAATGTCGCGGCTGGCGCTACATATCGCGGGGTTGGCATTTTTCAGCCGCGATGTGAGCCAGAAGTCGGATTCGGTAGGCCGCGCGTTTCCGGTCGTGGGAAACTATCTCGTGCGGCGATTCAATCATCCGTTCACGTCGCCGCCGGCGTGGGTCCCCACGGCGCGGAATCGCGAATTCAAGCGGGCTGTGCGGAACCTTAACGAGATCGTATTCGAGCTGGTTCAGCGGCGTCGGAATGAGGGACGGGATTACGGCGACCTGCTCTCGATGCTCATGTCGGCCACGGATGAAGAAACCGGCGCGACGATGACCGATCGCCAGCTTTCAAGCGAGGTGCTGGCGTTCCTTCTCGCCGGGCACGAAACCTCGGCCACGGCGCTGACTTGGACCTGGTATTTGCTCGCATCGCATCCGACGGTTCAACGGCGAGTCCGCGCGGAAATCCAAACGGTTCTCGGTGGCCGAATGCCGACGTGCGCCGACGTTCCGCAGCTCAACCTTACGCGGATGGTCATTGAAGAAGCGATGCGGCTCTATCCGCCGATTTGGGCCACCCCGCGTCAAGTCGTTACTGCCGACGAGATCGGCGGCTTCCGAATTCCCGCGCGTTCGATGGTGGTCCTCTGTCAGTTTGTCACCCAGCGGCATCCCGCGATTTGGGAAAGTCCAGAAACGTTCGATCCCGACCGATTCGCTCCGGAGAAAGTGAAGGAGCGGTCGAAATATGCCCACTTTCCATTCCTGGCCGGGCCGCATCAGTGCATCGGCAGCGAGTTTGCGATGCTCGAAATGCGCCTGGTCGTGGCGATGGTGCTGGAGCGGTTCGAAATCGAGCTTTTGCCGAACCAGCAGATCGAGCCGAAAGCCTCGATCGCGATTCAGCCGAGCGCTCCGGTGCGCCTCGCGTTGAAAGGCATGCAACGCGGGCTCGGCTGATCTGGCGAACAAGGAAAAACGGAGAAAAACTCGCCAATTGCTTGACACCGGAAGGTGTCGCGGCGTTATGATAGCGGGCATTCCGAGTCTGGATCGGTTTCAGGCTCAGCCCACACGGGGTTGTCGGTCAAAATGAGGTGACGCTCATGACTCTATCTCGCCTGTGTTTCGCCGGTGCCTTGGCAATCGCAATGAGCATCGGCACAAGTTCGTCAGCCGCTCCGATCTGGTATGGCGCCGGGGCGAATGCGATGAACCCGCAGCTTCCCGATTTCTATCAGCATCAGGACTGGGTCAACGGCCCCTCGAACAACGGCTGGGAGCGCACCGGCGGCTGGTGCCAATATACCGCCTACGCCGACGCCTTTTATGATCTCACGACCCAGGGCTATAAGGGTCTGTTCGTTACCGATCCCACGGCCGCCGCTCCGGGCTGGTACACGGCCATGTACGGCGCTAACGTGAATGCCGCGCCAACCTCCGACATTTCCCGGCTTGTTGCCGGCCTGAATAGCGTGGGCTTGAACGTCCAGGCCTATCTCAACCTCACCGCTAATTCTCTCGCTCCCGTCACCACCGGAGCCGCGGCGCCGCTCTTGTCCAATAGTTATCCGACTGCCGCCAACGGCCACGTCTTCTACCGCAATCCCTTCGGGCAATTCATTGACACCAAGAAGTCGGTCTTCGATTTCACCAATTCCACGATTGCCAATGCCAACGGTGAAGTCCTATACAACCTCGGTTCCGGCACGGCCGCGCGCCGCCCGCCACCGAATGCCAACGGCGCTCAACAGGGCTTATGGTGGGGAGGCACGGGAGCCGGTGCTTTTCATTTCGTCACCGTCGCGGGCATCGACGTCGCAACTTCCACATCGTTCGTTGCCGATCCCGATACGAACGTTAATCCCGCCACGGGTGACGGCAGCGGCCCGACCGCCGGCGGTTGGCCCACCGGGCAGAATGCCACGAACATCGGCTTCCCCTTTCGGACTGGCGCCGGCGCGGCGCTGCCAGTGATCGGAAACTATCCCGACGTCCCGGATCACTTCGCCAGCTTCAATTTCGTCGGCAATACGAGCCGAACCATAACCAGCGCCAATGCGCCCGAGTACAACGGCACCTTTGTTAGATCCGTCAACGCGATTTGGCCTGGCGTCGTGCGCAAGGCGAATCCCAGGGTCGTCAACAGGCCGGGCGTCGTCCAGCCTTCATCGATCACTCACAGCAGCAACCCCGCGACCGAGGAAGAAACCGATCTCACCCTCAACCTTCCAGCGGGCAGCGGCCCCGTTGACGGTGTCTTCATCGAGCCGTCTAGCCCGACCGACAATCCGGCCGTTGATCCCTCTCTCTTTTCCTTCACCGACGACAGCAATCCTTCTTCCACCTGGACCGATTCCGAATCCACGGCCGATCCGTTCGGCAATGCTTTGGCCGATGACGGCATTATGTACGATCTGACCAGCGGCGCTCCTCTTGAACCTGGCGAAACCGCCGACCTCAACATTGCCACCGCGTCGGACTTCTCGACGACCGGCTACGACGTGCTCCTGCATTTTCAGGGTAATGCCGCCGACAACTGGCTGCCGGAAATGATCGGCGGAACGAATTTCGATCCATCAGACATCGCTGCCGATCAGAGCGTGGACGTTCCCGAGCCGAGCAGCGCGGTCTTATTCGGCGTCGGTGGGGTGGGCCTGTTGACTCTTGCTCGACGGAGCCGCAGATTTGCGGCGCAATAGGTATTTGAACTCGCGAACCATGAGTTTGAAAACTTGAAGTGCCGAATCGGCGCCTCAAGTTCCGCCGAAGTCGATGCGTTCGCATGGTCGTAGGCGATATCTCCCTGCAAAAGGCGAACGTCGATTCTCTGCGGGCCGTGGGGGCCGGTGATTGCGACAGTGGTGCGCAGGGGGAACGCATGGCGTTCAACAAGTTATTCGAGGGATGACGTATTTTCTCAGGGAATCCATTCGTCTCGCGATGCCTGCTTTTCAGTGAGGAACGAACAATACAAAAGCGCAATCTTGGAATGAGCAACCACGAAGTTTCGGTCCTCGGTCTGGCGGCGCTCGCCTTCTCGGTGTGTAGTTTCGTCGGAACCATCCTTGCGGCCGAGCCCGCCTTCGACGGCGGGAAGAGCACCTGGCATGACGGGTTCGTTCGCAACGACTTCGTCATGAATGACGAGACCCTGGCCATCACTCCTTTCACGAGGCCGGAAAAAGAAGGTTTTGCGGTGGGCACTCCGGCCAAGGGTCAGCGGCGGTGCATCGTGGTCGTGCCCAACAAACCGGCGCCCGGCAATCCCTGGTCGTGGCAAGGTTGTTATTGGGACCACCAGCCCCAGGCCGAGGTGGAATTGCTGCGGCGGGGTTTTCACATTGCGTTCATTACGCCGGATCCGGGCAGGCAGTCTCTGGGCAAGCAGTGGGACGCCTGGTACGCCTATCTCACGGAGAAACATGGGCTGTCCAAGAAACCGGCCTTCGTGGGCATGAGCAAAGGCGGGGTCAATGAATACACCTGGGCAACCTCGAACCCGGACAAGGTCTCCTGCATCTACGCCGACAATCCCGGCATCTACCCGGAGGACATCTTGAGGCTCGGTGAGCTGATCAAGCACGATGTGCCTCTGCTCAACGTCTGCGGGACCGAGGATTTTGTCCTGGAGAAAAACACGAAGGTCATCGAGAACATCTATCATCAGGGCGGCGGCCAGATCACCATCATGGTCAAAGAAGGCATGGGCCATCATCCGCACAGCTTGATCGATCCCAAGCCCATTGCCGACTTCATCGAGCAGCACGTTCAGTCGAACACCACTCCCCGGCCCGAAATCGTGGACGACACATTCACGAAATCCTATTTTTACAGCACCGAGAATTCCTACATTTACCTGCCCAAAGAGGATACTTACGCCACCTGCCGGGGGCCGCAATTCACGCCGTGCTACGACCGGTACGATAAGGCTGGCAAGTCGGCGTTTGGAGTCACTGGCATGGCGGTGCTGGTTCCGAAGACTCAGGCTGCCGGGAGGCCTTGGGTCTTCCGGGCGGACCGCATCGGCCGGGATGCCTCCGCTGTTGATCTGGCCCTGCTGGCCAAGGGGTTCACCATCGTGGCTGCTCCCATCGTGGGAGGAGGCCCCGTTCGGGCAGAGTGGGACGCCGTCTATAAGAACATGACCGACCACGGCTTTTCCAAGAAA
>DASZFO010000126.1 GCA_035939775.1 Pirellulales bacterium
AATTACGAGCCGATACGCTCAGCGACAGCCAGCCGATGGAACGTTTTTGGCAACGCTGGCAATCCCGTCAAAACGGCAGCAACCGCTACCAGACCGCCGCCTGATTGCGCAAAGTAAGGAATGCACCCCCGGTCGACTCCGCGAATTACCGACCTGCAAACTTAGGCCGTTGCCATCTCTGCCGGCATGCCCGCGACGGGATCGAAGTAGTCCGGGGTGAGATCCGCCGGCTTGTCGCGCGCGGGGATCGGGCCGGCCTCGCGCTGTAGGAGAGCAATCAAACTGACGCCTTTGCGATAGCCGTCGCGATGGCGGCGGAGCGAATTGCAAAGCGTGCCGCGTTCGCCGGCAAAGATGTTTTCCAAGAGCCGATTCACGGGCGGCGAAGGAATCCGGAAGTCCGTCCCCGCTACACCGGCGACTTCGCCGCGGCGGCGGTTGATCGCCCGCACCGTCTTGATCAGCGGATAAAGGCGCGAGTTGAAGTGCGAGACCAACAACGGCTTGAGCGGCAGGCCCTCCCAAAGTTGGGTCAACCGCTCACGATCGTAGCGTCGATAATGGCCGAAGCTCTCGTCGTGCCGGTTCCAAAGCCGCTGATCGGCCGGGACCGTGATCAACAGATACGCACCCGGCCGAACCGCTGCCGAGATCTGGGAAAACAGGCGAAAATCATCGGGCACATGCTCCAGCACGTCCATCATCAGCACGAGCCGAGCGTCGTCGACCAATCTGCCTAAGTCGGCCGGAGCGAATCCCTGAATGAATTGCACTGCCGGATACCGGCGCTGGGCCAGGCGAATCGCCTCGGGCGAGGTGTCGATGCCGATGCAACGATAGTCGCCGGCGAGCGACGCCAGGTTCGCCCCGGTGCCGCAGCCCACGTCGATCACGGTCGTGTCGGGCGAGGGCGGAAGAATCTGACCGACGAGCGCTCGCAGAATTCGCCGCCGCCCGACGAACCACCAGTGGCGCTCTTCGATCTCGGCGTGAAGCTGGAATTGTGGAGATTGCATGCACAAGCATAGCTTGCGGCAGCAGGTATTTTCGCGGGTTTTTCGAGGTGCGGACGGGGGAGATAGGTAGGGTGCGTCAAGGCTCTGCGCAGACGCACCGATCGCGGTTCCGGCAACGTGATGTCGCGGGTTTAGGTGCGTCTGCGCGGACTTGACGCACCCTACGACTCCGACGACTCCAGTTCGCAAGCGAACCGGCTAACGAGCGATCTCCCGCCTCCGACCTCGTACCCAGCCCCTAGCCCCGAGTCCCGAGTCCCTCCGGCGCAGCCGGCTTCGGCTCGCTTTCGAGGCAGCGGCCAATTTGACGGACGGCCTGGCGGAGGCGGTTTTCATTCTCAATCAAGGCCATTCGCAGATAGCCTTCGCCGGCGGGCCCAAATCCGCTGCCGGGGCTGACGGCTACATCCCCTTCCTCAAGGAGCTTGGTGGCGAATTCCAGCGAATTCAGCTTGCCAAACCAAGGGGCAGGGATTCTCGCCCACAGAAACATGCTGGCTCGCGGCGGTGTCACGTCCCAGCCGATCCGACGCAGCCCCTCGACGAGCACATCGCGGCGCCCCTGATAAACGGCGGACTGCGCCTCGACATCCGCATCGCCGTGCCGCAGCGCCATGATCGCCGCGATTTGAATCGGGCGAAACATGCCGTAATCGTAATACGCCTTGACGGTCCCCAGAGCGCGGATCATCTCGGCGTTGCCGGCGCAGAAACCAACTCGCCAACCTGCCATGTTGTAACCTTTGCTCATCGTCGTGAATTCGACGGCCAGCTCCTTGGCTCCCGGCGTGGCGAGCAGGCTCGGTGTCTGATAGCCATCGTAGGTCACGTCGGCATAGGCCAGGTCGCTGATGATCATGAAGCCGTAGCGTCGCGCGAGCTTCACGGCATCGACGTAAAACTCCGGATCGACCGTAACGGTCGAAGGATTGTGCGGATAGTTGAGGATCACCAGCTTCGGCTTGGGATAGAGATGCTGACAGGTATAAGCGACATTCGAGAGAAACGTTTCGCTATCGGCAACTTCGAGCGAGATGGCATTGCCCGAGGCGAGCGCAACGCCGTAGGTGTGCGCCGGATACGACGGGGCCGGCACGATCGCCGAATCTCCCGGTCCTAAGAGCGCCAAGCACATGTGGCTGAAGCCCTCCTTCGAGCCGAGCGTGGCGATGACTTCGTTCTCCGGATCGAGCCGCGCGCCCCATTTCTTCAGGTACTTGGCGGCTGCTTCGCGGCGCAGGCTCATGATGCCAAGCGATGGGCTATAACCGTGGTTTTTCGGATCGCGCGCCGCCTCCGCCAGCTTCTCAATGACCAAGTCCGAAGGGGGGTCTGACGGGTTCCCCATGCTCATGTCGATGACATCGTCCCCGGCGCGGCGCTTTTGATAAGTCAATTGATTGATCCGCGCAAACAGATACGCCGGCAGGCGTTTCATCCGTTCGGAGACCTGGATTTGGAATGGCCGGGAGTCGTCGGCCGGATCGTCGGTGCGGGGTTCTGGCGTCATGGGACCAATATGGCTCGCAGGAGAGCGAATTACTGAAAACGGGGGTCTACCTAAAGGATACCCGGCGTGGAACCCAAGGGAAACGCCGATTGACCGCCATTCGCCGGTCGAAGCAACCCTACCCTTTGTGCCGTCTAGCGTGTCTAGGGCGTTTTAATCGGCCCGACGATAAACTAACCTTATTGAGAGAGTTTGCTCATCAAAGCCCAATCGCGTTTTTTCCAGGGGTGCTGCCATGTCCACGGCATCGACTTTCTACACGTTATTTGCCGACAATGAGTTCGCCAATGTATTGCTTCAGATCGTCCAAAGCTTGTCGGTCGTGCTGATCTTGCTTGGCCTAGCGCTGATGGCCAGTTGGCTCAGTTTGCGATACATCCCCAACAATTACGTCGGGATCGTCGAGAAGCTATGGTCCGGCAAAGGCTCTGTGCCGGAAGGGTGCATTGTTGCACTCAATGGTGAGGCTGGGTTCCAAGTCGATCTGCTCCGCGGCGGCGTGCATTTTGGGCTCTGGCGCTGGCAATACCGGATCCACAAAGTTCGGCTGGTGACGGTCTCGCATGGCAAGATCGGCTATGTTTATGCCAGAGACGGTGAGCCGCTCTCGCCGAGCCAGACCCTCGGCCGAGTCGTGCCGTGCAACGATTTCCAAGACGCGCGGGCCTTCCTCGGGGTTCACCCGGATAAATCGGCGCCGACCGTTCGAGGGCAGCGCGGCCGGCAGCGAGCGATCGTCCGCGAAGGGGTGTACGCGATCAATCCGGCGCTGTTCGTCGTGATCACCGAAGACTCGACCTACACGCTCCGCCACATCCAGTCGCCGCAAGAAGTGCAGGCGATCGGCCGCTGGCAGCAAGACCTGCGCGAGATCGGCGCTTTCGAGCCGGTCGTGATCGGCGGGCCGATGGAAGTACCCGATCCGTTCCTGCCGGGCAAGACGCAGACGGTCGATAGCATCGGCGTCGTGACCGTACACGACGGGCCATCGCTGTTGCAAGGAGAGATCATCGCACCATCGGTCGGTAACGACGCAGGAGGCGCGAACTACCACAACAATTTTCAAGACACCGAGGCCTTTCTCGCCGCCGGCGGCCGCCGCGGCCGGCAATACCAAACGCTCACCGACGGCACGTACTTCATCAATCGCTGGTTCTCGACCGTCGAGATGATCCCGAAGACGGTTGTGCCGATCGGCTATGTCGGCGTGGTGGTGAGCTACATCGGCCAGGTCGGCCGCGATTTGTCGGGAGATAAGTTTCGTCATGGCGAGCGCGTGGCCGAAGGAGAACGCGGCGTCTGGGAGCGAGCGCTTGGACCGGGAAAATACGCCTTCAACACCTACGCCGGCACGATCATCCTGGTGCCCACCACGAACTTCGTGCTCCATTGGATCACCGGCCGCACCGAGGCCCATCGGTATGACGAAAGCTTGCGGTCGATCGACCTCGTGACGAAAGACGCTTACGAACCGCTGCTGCCGCTGTCGGTCGTGGTGCACATCGACTATCAAAAGGCCCCGAGCGTCATCCAACGATTCGGCGACATCAAGAAGCTGATCACGCAAACGCTCGATCCGATGCTGAGCGCCTATTTCCGCGATGTCGCCCACAAGCGAACCATGCTCGGGCTGCTGCAACAACGCGACGAAATCCAGCAGGAGTCGCGTGCCGAGCTGCGCCGCAGGTTTGGAGAGTTCGACATCGAATGCGTCGACGTGCTGATCGGCAAGCCCGACACGGCCGAGACCGGGGGCAAGATCGAGACGCTGCTCGAGCAATTGCGCACCAGGCAATTGTCGGTCGAGCAACTCGAAACCTACGATCGCCAGAAAGACGCGGCCGACAAGCTGCGCGTGCTCAACGAAGCCCAAGCCCAAGCGGCCAAGCAGACTGAGCTGACGAACTCGCGCGTGCAGATTCAGATTTCGGAAAGTCAGGGCGAGGCCGATCTGGCCCGCTCGCGCAAGCAGGCCGAGCAGACAGTCGTCGTAGCCGAGGCCGAGTTGGCCCGTGCCCGCCGGCAGGCCGAGCAGATGGTCGTATTGGCCCAGGCCGATAGCGAGCAGAAGATACTCGCCGGCCGCGGTGAAGCGAAGCAGATCATGCAGGTCGGTCTTTCCGAGGCCTCCGTATTGCAGCGGAAGATCTCTTCCTACGGCGATTCGCGGCTTTATGCCCTTGAGCATCTCGGCGAGTATCTGTCGAAGAGCAAACAGCCGCTCGTGCCGGAGCGAATGTTCGTCTCCGGCGGCAACGGCGACACGAGCCAGCTCAGCCAGACCAGCGGCTTGCTCGGAATGCTGTTGAACCTGTTGGTCGCGGAGAAATCCGGCTTCCAAACGGCCGGCGTCGAGCAGACGGAACTCAAAGCCTTCTCCGACCGCCTGACCCGCGAGATGATGGACTCGATGACCAAGGATGACGGACCTCAACCGGCCGCCGCGCCGCGAACTGGAGCAAACGGAAAGTAGCCAAATCCCGAGTGTGGAGAACGGCGACGTCGCCCCGGCGTGTCACGACCGACCTCGACGAGTACAATGAGGGCATGTCTAAGAACGTGTTTGAAAAGCTATTTATCCCAGCCGCCGGCCAGTTCTGCTGGCTTTAGGTGGCGTAACATACGGTGAATCATGCAGACGAGGATCATGGCTTCGCTGTTATCGGTTCGTTCCTCGTAGTCTTTGCT
>DASZFO010000127.1 GCA_035939775.1 Pirellulales bacterium
CTCCACAAGTTGGACTTGGTGGTCGAGGAAACAATCATTGTCGAAGTGAAAGTGGTCAAAGATTTCGACGACATCCATTTTGCCATTGCACGCTCTTATTTGAAGGCATTCGGAAAGGACCACGGCCTACTACTCAATTTCGGAAAACTGAAACTAGAGATGAAGCGCGTAATCACCCGCCAATCCTAAACGCCTCTCCCCTCCCTCTCCTGCCTTCCTGGCTTCCTCATAAAAACTCTTCGTAGTAAGCTGCCAGCCATGATTGAGACCATCGACTTGCATAAGCGGCATGGGAAGTTGGAGGTGTTGCGCGGGATTTCGCTCGCCGTGGCGGAAGGGGAAGTGGCGGTGATCGTCGGGCCCTCCGGCGGCGGGAAGAGCACGTTTCTGCGCTGCTTGAACGGGCTGGAGAAATTCGAGGCCGGTGAGGTGCGGGTCGGCGAGCATCGGCTTGCACCCGGCGAGCAGGACCGGCAGACCCTCGCCCGCTTGCAACTCGTTCGCCGCGAAGTCGGGATGGTCTTTCAGCAATTCAACCTGTTCCCGCACTTAACGGTGCTGCAAAATGTGACCGAAGCGCCGCAACGCGTGCTCAAGCTCTCGCGCGATGAAGCGATCTCGCGCGCGAAAGCGATCCTCGATCGCGTCGGGCTGGCGGACAAACTGAACGAGCGCCCCGAGCGGCTCTCCGGCGGTCAGCAACAGCGCGTGGCGATCGCGCGGGCGCTGGCGATGCAGCCGCGGGCAATCCTATTCGACGAACCAACCAGCGCGCTCGATCCGCGAATGACGGCCGAGGTGCTGGCCGTGCTCGCCGATTTGGCCTCGAGCGGGCAGACGATGGTGGTCGTCACCCACGCAATGAACTTCGCCCGCCGCGCCGCCCACCGGGTACACGTGTTCCAAGACGGCCAGGTGCTCGAATCCGGCCCGCCGCAGCAAATCTTTGAAAACCCGCGCGAAAAGGCCACGGCAGAATTCGTCCGCGAACAGAGCGGACCTTGAAAAAGCCGTTGTCCACAGGGCAACTGGCGAGGAACTCGCGGCTACCGCCCTTTGTTCGCAATTACCGCAGGTGCAATTCACTCGGCTGAACGCTTTTAGGGTAAAATGGATGACGACGAAAAGATAACGCCGAACCATTGGCGATTCGCGGTCAGCTCAAAGGGAAGGACGAGCTATGTCCACAGTGACAATTGAAGAGGCGCAATCGAAACTGCCGGAATTGATCGAGCATCTTGTCGCGGGCGAGGAAGTCGTTATAACGCGAGACGCTCGACCCGTGGCAAAGTTAGTGGCGGCGTCGGCCGAAAAACCTACCCCGTTGTTCGGGCGCGGCCGCGGCAAGATCGTTGCGTGGCGGATGATGACGAGCATCTGAAGGATTTCAAAGGCTATATGCCGTGAGGATTCTTCTCGACACGCATGTCTGGCTCTGGTTCTATCTGGAAAGACGACAAAATGGACTGGAAAGAGATCAAGTCACAGGCCGATGCTGATGCGCTAATGGGCGTTTTCGGGGGGTTCCATGACTCGTGCATCCGAGAGGCGCACCTCTGGACCGGCCACTGGGTTACTCCCGAACTACGTATGAGGTGCGTGTCGGATAATCATCTGCGAGTCTTATTTCAGCGCCAGTTCACGAACCCATCGGCGATCGAACTTATTTTTGAGTATGTCACTCGATTCAACCTCGTTCCCGCACCGGAAAACTACGACTCCATTATCCTCGCCGCAACACTCATCGTCCGAGATGGCGACATTTTTTGGTCCCCAGTAGATGACTGGACACGCGCGAAACTGAATAACGATGAGTTTACATGGGTGTCGGCCAAGAAACTTCGCTGGCGCGAAGTGGACTGGCTTGGCAAAGAACTCCGCTACGGACCGGGACACGTTGGAGTAACGAAAAGGAGTAACTAAGAGCGACGGTGAATCATTGTCTTGGTTGAGAACCATGTGCGGAGAGGATGGCAGTCCCCAGCGGCTATCGGTACGCATCTCAGTCGCCCAGCGGCCGCTGGCGAGCGAATCCGGGGCTTGGGGGCACCTTGAATTCCGCGATCGGATCGGGTTGGGCGGAGTCAAAGGGGGGCACATCGTCCGCGAGATGCTTGGCTAGATCAAGCTTCGCCGCGCGGATTCCCGCGACGACGCACTTGGCCAATTCATACGCGCCGTACGGGCTGTGATGCGTATGATCGAATTTCGGATCGTCGTCCGAGTCGTGCTTGAAGGCCAGGATCGCGGCTTTGGGGCCAAGCGCTTCATATAGCGTCTTGCTCATGGCGTTCAGGTCGATGAGCGCGGCGTTTTCCTCTTGGGCTGCTTCGCGCACCATCTGGGGATAATCGCGAAGCGTATTGACGATTGTGTTGCCCTCGAACTGATAGCGGTGCATCGGCGTGATGAGCACCGGGATCCCGCCCTTCTCTCGCACCTGCCGGACCCATTGCTTGAGCGTGGCCTTGTAACTCTTCGAGGCGTCGGGTTCGCTGGCCTTCATGTCGTTGTGGCCATATTGGATCAAGAGATAGTCGCCCGGCCGCATGTCGCCGAGAACTTTCGCCAGCCGGCGGGCGCCCGTCGAAGAGCGGAGCGATTCGCCCGACTCGGCATGATTGGCCACGGCCACGTCGGGCATGAAGAACCGCGGCAGCATCTGGCCCCAGCTTGCGTAAGGCTCCCTCGACTGATCGCACACGGTCGAATCGCCGAGGATGAAGACCGTTGGCACGTCGGCCTTCTCGATCTCCAGCGCGCAGAGGCAAGGACGCGATCCATTGAACTCCAGCGTGAGCCGCTGGTCCCACGCCCAGGCCTCGTCGGTCGTTTCGCGCGGCTTCTTCAACGCGACTTGTCCGCCGCCGGCGATCCTCGGCGTGCGGATGTTGACGACGAATTGCCTGGTCGCAAATTGTCCGGCGGCCGTATGAATGTTCTCCAACATCAACCGGCGGAGTTCGGCCTTGACCGCGGTCGTCGATTTGTGCCGAGCGTCGCCAAGCGTCACGGTCACTTTGTAGTTGCCTTCGGGCAGATCGACGGAAAAGAAAAACGGCTTGTCGCTCGTGCAGAAACCGGAGCGCAGCGGATCGCTGCCGCCGCAATCGACGGATTCGATCTTGGCCTCCCCTTCAAAACCATAGCCGCGCTGCTTGTCGTATGCCGCATCGGCCGGCACGCGAATGTACCCTGGCGCGGAATTGCCGGCGCCGAATTGAAACCGGAGCTTCGTCGGCTGCGGGGCTTCGGCAAGTGCGACAGAAACGAACAAAGGCCCAATCAGGATTGCGAGGCTCCGAATGATAGTGGCAGATGAGGGCATGGGAGTTGGTCAAATAGGGGCGGTATTCGGACATGTGGAAATGCTAACGCGTCGTGATGTCGAGCGGAAGGCGGGGACGGTCAGGCCAGAGGCACTGACCTACTTGTTGCCGGAGGCGAGCCGCTGGGTTTGGGAACGGAGGTCGGTCGCGAGCTTCTTGTCTTCATGCAGCATCAGGTCGTCGAGGCGGAGCGCGTCGCGGGCGGCGGCTTGAGCTTTGTCACGATTGCCGGTCGCTTCGAGCGCCGCGGCGAGTTGGGCATGGATGTAGGCGCTGTTGGGATATAGCTCGGCGGCCCTTTGAAGAGATTCGATCGCTTTGCGAGCGTAGACTTGTTGGTTCGGGACGTCCTTATAGACTTGCAGCCATTCCAGGCCGGTTTCGAGCCAGGCGGCGCTTGAGCGCCTATTGAGGCCGAGCCAATGTTTGACGAACGTTTCGAAGTCGTTGAGCCTCGTGCGGTCGCGCTCGGCCGGCGGGCCGCTCTGCGTCCATTGTTGCAGTTTCAGGCGCGACAGGAGGCGGCACGGCTCAATGGCCCAGGGATCGGCGGCGGTTGCGATTCGGAGTTGCTTTTCCAACTCTTCGGCGGTCTTTGCACTGCCGGCGGCTCTCAGCGCCGTGTCGCAATCCATTACCGGTTCATATCCTGTTTGATGCTGCGCGACGGTCAGCGCCGCCGTGCCGGCAAAGAACGCAAGCGACGCGAACCAGGGAAGATTGTGTCGCGCGCCGGGCGGATCGGTTGCGTTGAGCGCGAGCGCCATGAGCAGCCACAAGGTTCCCGCAACGCCCCCGAATGTCATTCCACCGACCGCCAAGAGCGCCACTAGCAGCACGGCCACGCCGATCGCCAACAGCGACGGCGGCAGGATTCCATCCTGAATCCAACTACGGAAAATGGCGACGGCCACGCCGCCGAATAGCACACCGGCGATCATCTCTTCCAGACGAATCGGAAATCCGAGAACATGGTTGAGTGCCATCCCAAGCACAACGCCGAGCGCCGCGCCGCCGAGAATCCACGAAATCGCGTCTCCTTCGTAGCGGAATTCACCAAAACTCCGAGCATTGGTAGGTTCGGACCCCTCACCTCCGGCCCCTCTCCCGCAAGGGGAGAGGGGAGAAATGCGCCATGCAAACCCGGCGAGGCTCGCCAAGAGCAGGATCAGCGCCGGCAGACCCGCGTTGGCCGCCACTTCGAACAGGAAGTTATGCGGATCCTTGATCTCTTCGCTGGCGATCGGGAGTTTGTAGAATTCGTAATACTCTCCGAAGTTTCCTGGGCCGCAGCCCACGAGCGGATGATCGCGAATCATGCCCAGCGTCGATTGCCAGTATTCCAGACGGAAGCGAAACGATCGGAACGCCGGCTCAACGATGTCAGGCCGCCAGATCGCCAGCCCGCCAATGCAAGCCAGCGACAGTGCGGCAATTCCAGCGACGAGCATCCAACGAGTGCGCCGCGCATTCGCGGACGTCGCTGTGGGCGCAACACAAACGAACCCCGCCCCAACCGCAGCGGCGATCCACGCGCTGCGGCTGCGCGTCAGCAGGAGTGCTCCGGTGATCGGAACGGCGCAAACTGCCGCAGCCAACCACACACGTTTCTCCGTGAGCCGATCCGAAAACCGCCTGCGGAAAGGGGGACAGTCCCCTTTTTTTCCGAGGACTCCAAAAAAGGGGACAGTCCCCGGCGGTTTTCTAGCGATTCCGCTGACGGCGACTCCCAGCGTCAGAATCAACCACGGAGCCAGGTACGCCGCCAGCGAATTGGTGAGCGAGAAGGTGGCGAACGGCTCGCGGCTTTCCAGGCGAGCTTTGAATGCCTTGAACTCGGCCGATTCGGGCGCCATTGGTTCGATGCCTGCCTGCTGGAGCATCGTCTCCGGATGGGCGGTAAACTCAGCGCGGTCTTCCGGCATCGTCACGAAATACTGATGAAACGCCGAACTCGCCAGCAACATCCCAAGCGCGATCATCACAACCACGAGCGCCCGCGCCTCGCGCCCGATGGGGGCCAACTGCCGCAGCAGGAAGAACGCCATCAGCGTGCTCACGCCCTCCCAGAGCCGGTTAAATGAAGGTCGCGGCGCGCCGTTCTGGGAGCCTAGCCATGCACACCACGCCCACCAAGCGAAGAACGCCACGACCACGGCATCGATCCAAGTGAATCGCACCGCAAGCCGCGGTCGTCCCAGCGCGCCGAGCGCCCACAGCACGGCCAACACAATCCACAGCGCCGCGAACGGCTGTCCGTCACCCGGCCATGGCCCTCCGTCGCTCACTACCAGCGGCCGCGCAACCAAGAGCGCAGTCGCCCCGGTCAACAGCCAGGGGCGCAATTGATCGGGTCGCTCTTCGCCTTTGGCACGCTGTGATGCCACTGCCACTCTAGTCTTCGCTACTGCGCGCGTCGGCCCAGGATGTTCGTCTTTCTTCTTCCGCCGCGACATGGTCGCTCCAAGTGGGAAGTGGCGAGGGTCGCGGCTAAACCGCAAGCGAAGGTCGGCTACCGCTTGCGCGTCGCGTCGTTCCGCTCGCCCCGTCTCCGCGCCGCCGTTTCCAATATCCCAATCAACAACAATACGCATCCGATGAGCAGAACGATCAGCACCGCTCCGGTCAGATCCACTTCGTGAAGCAAGAGCGCTCCAAGGCCGCAGGTGGCGGTGAGCAGGTAGATTGTCAGTACGGCTTGCGTTTTTGACAGTCCAAGTTCGACGAGGCGGTGCGAAAAATGATTCTTATCGGCCTCGAACGGACTGCGCCCTTGCCGGAGCCGAATCCAGATCACGGTACAGAGATCATAAAGCGGCACGGCCAGAACGCAGATCGGGGCGAGAATCGCATGTCGCGGCAAATCGCCGCCGGCGTAGGTCGCAACCATCGCGATTGTGGCCAGCGAGAAACCGAGGAAATAGCTACCTGCATCTCCCATGAAGATCCGTGCCGGCGGACGATTGTGCCACAGGAACCCCAACAGCGCCCCGACGAGCACCAGCAGAAAACCGGCGACGAACAGGTGCGGCTGGTGCGTTTGCGGATCGGGAACCATCAGCATCACCGCGGCCAGCATCGCGGCGGCGATCGTGCCGACGCCCGCCGAAAGCCCGTCCATGTTGTCGAGCATGTTGAACGAATTCACCAGCCCGACGATCCAAATCAAACTGATGCCGCCGGCGATCCAAGGCCAACTGCCGAAGATGGCCAGCTTCCAGCCGCGGCCGAAGACCACCGCCGCCGCGACCGCCACTTGCACTACCAGTCGCAGCCGCCAGTCCAATCCGCGCCGATCGTCGGCCAAGCCAAGCAGCATCAATACCGTCGCCAGTCCGAGCAGCAACCAAAGGTCCGACGCCTGCGCCCAAAGGCCGGGCAAGTGCGGACGAATGAAATCCACGAGCGACCCATCGACCAGACCAGCGGAACTGGATTCCGCGCGGTTGTGCCAGATCCAGAGCGCGAGTTGTCCCATCGCGAACGGCAGGACGACGCCAAGCCAGATTGCCAACCCGCCACCGAGCGGAGTCGGTTCGGCGTGAATTTTCCGCGCCGCCGGTTTATCGACCAGCCCCCAAGCGGCGGCTCGGCGGCGAATGACGTGCGCCGCCAGGCAGCTCACCAACAAGCTGGGCAACACAGTCCCGCCGATCAGAATCGCCAACTGAAGTCGGCTCACGTCGTCCGTCCCTCGCGCTGGCGAGCGCGGAAAAGTTGCCGCGCCTCGCTGAAGAACTGTTGATAATCGGCGCGGCGATAGTCGGGAAACGTCCAATCCCGATGCTGCCAGCGGCCATCTTTGTAGAAGAGAGTGACCTCGGCAAAGATTCCTCGGCCGAGATAGATGCGATGGGCGTGGTCCTTCGTCGAGGCGAGCACCAGCTTGGCCGAGGTGAGATAGCCGGGGTCGAGATTGAGCGGCCGCGGCTCTGGATGGCCGGCCTCGCGAGCGTATTCAACTTCCCAGGCGTTCGTGGCGATTTTCCATTCGATCAACTCCTCGGGATCGCGCAGTTCGCTGAACATCCAGAAGCACTTTTTCAACTCCGTTCCCATCGTCAGAGCATAGTAATCGGTTTCGCCGAAAGGGAACCGCGGGCTATCCAGCGCGATCGGTCCCCAAGCCTCGCTAGCTCGCCGCCGCGCACAATCCAAGGCCGCATCGTAACGGCTGAACGCCGCTAGCACGGTGAGCACCGGCGAATGGAGGCGAGTTTCACCCATATCAGCGTCGCGGCGGAGGGGAAATTGTCTTGCTTGCTATGGGACAGAGTAGCAGAAACCAAATCGCAAAATACTGACGTTGACCGATCGGCGAGCATTTCTATAATCCTCGCCCAGCCCATTGTGGGGATTACGGTCGCTCGGACTACGCAAACTTTTCAGTTTATTTGCATATTACGGCGCCGAACGACCGAAGAATCTTGAGAGTAATTGCCGCCCGGCTCGGTCGAGCCAGCGGCAACGGCGATCGCCGGATCGTTGAGGCGGCCGAGGATCGACGACTCGTCAAAACCCAATCCCGTCCTAATTGAACATGACCCTCAGGGAAGAGGTTCTGCGACCCTAACGGGGGCGGCACGGACGCCGCCCCCGGGTCGCATGCAACTCCTCTGGGCAGAAAAGGATGCTGCCATGCAACGGCTCAAAGTCTTTGGCTCGCTTGCCGCACTGGCAATCTTCGCGATTGCCGGATGCACGTCGACTAGCTCGAATCCCGGCGCCGGCTCCAGCACGAGCACCAGTTGGTGGAAGTGGGGCCACAAGGATCCGACTCCCGGCCTGACTTCCGCTCCGTTGGCCCCGAAGAGCCCGACTTTGCCGACGGCCGGCGCGACGCCCGGCACTCCATCGTCAGCCTATCCGTCGTACGGCGGCACGGGCTACCCGGCGGCCAGTCCGTATTCGCCATCGACTTCGACCGTCTATCCGGCCGCTTCGCCCTACGCCAATAGCGGCAGCTACCCAGCGAACGGCGCTTATGCAGGACCGGCCGGCGCCCCCGCGGGCAGCGCGGCATCGGCAAATTCCTATGGAGCCAACTCGTGGAACGGCGCTCCTGCAACCGGCGCGGCGACTCCGACGGCCTACGCCGCCCCCTCGGCAACGTATCCGCCGGCCAGCTATCCGAGCACCGGCTATCCGACAACCAGCCCCGGTTACGCGAGCGGTGGATACGCCGCAGCGCCTAGCGCGGGCGCAAGCGCGCCGAGCGGCAGCTACGCGACCCAGCCGCAAAGCGGCTATTATGGCGCGAACAGCGCGCAGCCTTCAGGCACTAGCGCCTCCGCTTATGGCAATTCGGCTTATAGCGCCAGCGCGGCCGCACCGGCTTCCGGCTATGCAAGCGGCGCGGCCCCGAGCAGCTCGATCTATTCATCTGGCGGCGCGTCGGCGTACGGCGATAACAGCAGCGGCCGCTTCGGCGTTTCGGCTCCGGCCGGCGATCGTATGGCCAGCCGCAGCGACCCGGCCGCGGTCCCCGCGGCAAGCAACTCCTCGAACTGGACCGGCAACAGCGGCTATCAGAGCGCTCCGGCAGGCAACAACGGCGCCATCTCGAATGGCGCGGATTACGGCGCTGGCTCGAGTGCCTATGGCAGTGGCAACGCGTCGACGAGCAATGGTTACAGTCAGCCCTCTGGTGCCTATAGCGCTCCATCTGGCAATTCAGGATCGAGCGGCGCTCCGCCGGCTGGCAGCTATCGGCCGGGCGGCACGAGCGATTATCAACCGAACGGCGCGAATCCAGTTCGCTCGATCGCTCAGTCTGGCGGCAGCGATGTGCAGCCGACCAATTACGAATCCGCCTCGCCCGGACCGGCTGCTGCAACTGCCCCGGCGAGCAGCGCCTATAGCTCAAACGCTTCTGTCGGCGGCGCGGCTTCCTCGGCCCCGAGCGGCTACAGCGATAGCACGAATGCTGGCCCAGCGGCCAGCGGCAGTGTCTACACCGCCGGCGGATTTAACGGCGCGCCCCCGAGCAACTCCGGCGCGACCGTCGGCGGCTCTGCCTCGGGCGGCAGCGGCTTCTATCGCTAGTCAGAACGGTTCGCCGAGCACACTAGCCCGAAGCGCCAGCGAGAGGCTGATCAACTGCTCCTCGCTTGCGCTCCGGGCTAGCGTCGGTCGCGGCCTCGCCAGTTGACCGCCATATAGCCAATCGTGATAATGGTTGTAATAATACTAACCATTTGATCCGCATCGTAACCGCGGTTGAGCGAGTTTCTCGGCCGGAGTTCTCCCCAAAACCTTTCACGCGATGGCAGACGAATCAGATAAGAAGCCGAGCCCCGCTGAAGTCATTTGGCACGAGCGTCGTTGGCCACCCGCGCCGCTGCCAGACCCAACTAAGAAGCCGAGCGCGGTCGAGACGGTCAAGATCGAGAGCAATTATCTTCGCGGCACGATTCGCGAAGAGCTGACGGATGGCAACACCTCGTTCAGCAAGGGAAACTCTCAACTACTTAAGCATCACGGCACCTATCAGCAGGACGACCGAGAAGCTCGCACTGCGCGCGAAGGTGGCGGGAAGAGCGTCAAGTCGTACATGTTCATGGTCCGCTCGGCGGTCCCTGGCGGGAAGCTCACGAGCGACCAATTGCTCGCCGAAATGGACCTGGCCGACGAACTCGGCAACGGCACGCTCCGAATCACCAGCCGCCAGGGGCTGCAGCTTCACGGCATTCTCAAGCACGATCTGCACAAGACGATCCACAGGATCAACGAGGTCAAACTCTCGACCCTGGCCGCCTGCGGCGACGTCAAGCGCAATGTGATGTGCTGCCCCGCCCCGCATCGAAACGATCCGGTTCACGACGAAATGCAGCGGCTGGCCGATCACCTTGCCGCCCATCTTGCTCCACGGACGCGCGCCTATCACGAAATCTGGTTGCGCGATCCGGAGACAGGCGAAGATCAGCTCGTCGGCAGTAGCGGCGCGCACGGCGGCGGAAATGGCGTTGGAGTTCCGTCCTTAGGCGGCGCGGTTCCACCGAGCGACCATGCCGCCAACGGCAGCGGCCCGTCAGATGTCGAGCCGATTTACGGTCCCACCTACCTTCCGCGAAAGTTCAAGATCGGGATCGGACTGCCCGGCGACAATTGCATCGATATCTATGCCAACGATCTGGGGCTGCTCGCCATCTGCGAAAACTTCCAGATCATTGGCTACAACGTGCTCGTCGGCGGCGGGATGGGCGTCGTCCCCAGCGCGACGAAGACCTTCCCGGCGGTGGCCAAGCGGATGGCGTTCGTGCGGCCAGATCAAGTCGTCGACGTGGCTACTGAGGTGATCAAGGTCCAGCGCGATTTCGGCAGCCGCTCGGATCGCAAAGTCGCCAGGCTCAAGTATCTGATCCACAGTTGGGGCCTTGAGCAATTCAGGGCCAAGGTCGAAGAGTATTACGGCCAGAAGCTTCCCGATCCGCATCCCGACGACGTGCATGGATTCGATGACCATCTCGGCTGGCACGAGCAAGGAGACGGCCGCTGGTTCTATGGGCTGAACGTCGAAAACGGCCGCATCCAAGACATGGAAGACGCCGAAGGCCATCGTCTCAAGTCGGCCCTCCGCGAGATTTGCGGCGGCTACCGCCCCGGCGTCCGCCTGACCGCCCATCAGAGCCTGCTGTTCACCGACGTTTTGCCGCAGGACCGCAGCGACTTCGAGGAGATTTTGCGGCGGCACCGCGTGAAATTGTCGCACGAGATCTCGAACGTCCGCCGCTGGTCGATGGCGTGCGTCGCCTGGCCCACGTGCGGGCTCGCGATCACCGAGGCGGAGCGAGCGCTGCCCGGCATGATCGATCAGCTCGAAGTGGAGCTGGCCAAGCTCGGCCTTTCGAGCGACGTGTTCACGCTCCGCATGACCGGCTGCCCGAACGGCTGTGCTCGGCCTTACAACAGCGATATTGGGCTGGTCGGGCGTGCGGCGGACAAATACACCGTCTTCGTCGGCGGCCGCTTGCTCGGCGATCGGCTCAATTTCATCTACAAGGACATGGTGCCCGCGGCGGAAGTCGTGCCGACGCTCGTGCCACTGTTCGTCTACTTCAAGGCCGCCCGCGACAACGGCGAAACTTTCGGCGATTTCTGCCGCCGCAAAGGAGCGGAAGACCTAAGGGCCTGGACCGATCAACTTGCGATCCAGTCGACGCCAGCGTGAGGCGGTGTGTGGCACCGGCCAATGCGGGGTGTGGCACTGGCCAGCAACGTCGGCCAGTGCCGGCTAGCCGTTCGACAAGTACCGATCATGGGGACTGGTCTTTGCGCGACAAACGACGGTCGAGATTCACGCCAACTCGCGCTTCGGCACTTGCCGACTGCGCTGCCCAGTGCCACCCAGCCGATCAACTAGCGGCCCAATCAGCACCAGCGTGAGGCGCGGTGTGGCCAGCGCCACCCAGCCGACTTGAAAACACGGCGATGCCAGCCAAGCCGAGCAAGCACAAAACAACGGAACTTGGCTCGGGCACTGCCGACGCGCTTCCCGCCGAGTCGGCGCTCGCAAGAAATATACCTCCACTGCCAACCAGCAATTCACTGGTCTCGAGGGCGTTCCAGGCGCTTGACGTGCCTGTGGCAAATGAAACGTCGCTCTGCAAAGGACCGGCTAGGGCGAAGCCGGTTTGGGCCAGCGGATTGCCGCTGGCGTCGGAGGCGTCGATCGTGACGCGGCCGTGGCTCGTCGATGTGCCGCCGATCACCAATGCGTTTTCGACGATGTGATTGGCCGTGAGATCGCTGCCCGCGTTCACTTGAACGTTGCCTAAGCCGTCAATGCCACCGACGACTTGATTGGTGCCGGAGACGAGGATTCCCGGCGCTGAGCTGCCGTTGCTGATGTTCGCCCGACCGGAACCGGAAGCCAGGGCCGAAACGGACCCGGCCAACTCGAGAGTTGCTCCGGCCGCGATTTTCGCGTTGACTCCAGTGCCGACGGTGACCACGCCGGACGTGATACTGAACTTCACCGTGCCGCCGTTGATGTTCAGCGACGTTCCGGAACTGATATTCTGCGAGCCGGAGATCGTCGCCGTGCCGGAATCCTGCTTTGTGAATTTTCCGGTGAGACTAAGGCCGCTGATCGTAGTGGCGCCGCTCCCGCCTAGAGTTCCGTCGCTGATCGTCACACTACTGAGCGTGGCAGTTCCATTGTTGTCGATGACGCCGCCGGTTGGGGTGGTGAGCGTTCCGCCGTTGACGGTGCTGCCTGCCAGGTTCACTATCGAGCCGAATCCAGTCGCTTGGATTACGCCGCCGGTATTGGTGTATGTGCCTATCAAGTTGAGCGTGGCGCCGTTGGTGGCCTCCAGCGTGCCGGTGTTGACCACGGTATTGCTCGGGGCAATCTGCAGCGCCGCGGACTGGTTGGCGTCGATCGTGCCGTTATTGGTCAGCGTAAAGGCGTTCGTGCTGCCGCTATTGATTCCGATCTGGCCGGAGCCCTGGATTGTGGCATTGTTGGTCAGAAAATCCGATCCGGAACCGTAAACGCGGTTGCCAGAGTTGTTGGACAAAGAGAACGTGCCTCCTCCTGCCAAGGTCACAGCCCCGCTGACAAGCAGGTCGGTGGTGCTGCCTGCCGAATTCTGCGCCAAGTTTGCATTGCTGCTGAGCGTGATGGTCCCCTGAAGCGTCGTGGTCGTGCCGTTCAGGGCGGTGACCGTGCTTCCGCTGCTGATTGTGACGCCGCCCAGCGTGGCGGTTCCGTTATTGTCGATGGCACCGCCGCCTGTCGTGGTGAGCGTCCCGCCGGTGATGGTGCTGCCGGCCAGGTTGACTACCGAGTTGGCTCCTGTCGCTTGGATGACGCCACCGCTGTTGGTGTACGTCCCGATCAGGTTGAGCGTGCCGCCGCTCGTGGCTTCAAGCGTGCCCGTGTTGATCGCGGCGTTCGTCGGGGCGATCTGCAGCGCCGCGGACTGGTTGGCGTCAATCGTCCCGTTATTGGTCAGCGTAAAGGCATTACTGCCGCTGTTGATCCCGATCTGGCCGGATCCCTGGATTATGTTGCCCGCATTGTTGGTCAGCCCGACGCCCGCGGAGGTTCCATAGATTCGGTTGTTGAAACTGTTGGATAGCGCGAACGTGCCGCCGCCGGCCAAGGTGGTGGTGCTGTTGGCGCCGCTGAGTACGAGGTCGGTCGTGGCACCGGTCGAATTCTGCGCCAAGGTCGCGGTACTGTTGATTGTGATGGTTCCCTGGAGCGTCGTGGCGGTGTTGTTCAGGGCAGTGACCGTACTGCCATTGCTGATCGTGACGCCGTTGAGCGTGGCGGAGCCGTTGTTGTCGATGGCCCCGCCGCCTGTCGTGGTGAGCATCCCACCGTTGATCGTGCCGCCATTAAGATTCACAATCGAGTTGGTCCCTGTCGCTTGGATAATGCCACCGCTGTTAGCGTACGTGCCGATTAAGTTGAGCGTGGCGCCGTTGGTGGCCTCCAGGGTGCCCGCATTGGTGGTTCCGTTTCCGGGATTGATGGTCAGCGAAACATTTACGGGTACGCTCAAGTTGGCGTCGATCGTTCCCTTATTGGTCAGCGTAAATGCGTTGCCGCCGGCGCCGAGGCCGAACTGTCCGTCGCCGTGGATCGTGTTGCCGGCATCGTTGGTCAGCGAATCCGAACCAAAACCGTAAACGCGGTTGGCGGAGTTATTGGACAGCGAGAGCGTGCCTCCCCCTGTCAAGGTCACAGCGCCGCTGACAAGCAGGTCAGTGTTGTTGCCGGCCGAATTCTGCGCCAAGTTTGCATTGCTGCTGATCGTGATGGTCCCCTGGAGCGTCGTGTTCGTGTTGTTCAGGGCGGTGACGGTGCTTCCGCCGCTGATCGTGACCCCGTTAAGCGTGGCGGTTCCGTTATTGTCGACGGCCCCGCCGCTGGCGGAAGTGAGCGTGCCTCCGTTGATGGTGCTGCCCCCTAGGTTTACCGCCGAGCCAGCGCCCGTCGCTTGAATAACCCCGCTGGAATTGGTGAACGTGCCGATCAGGTTGAGCGTGCCGCCGGCGGTGGCTTCGAGGGTGCCAGTGTTGATCACTGTGTTGGTCGGAGCAATTTGCAGCGCCGTGGACTGGTTGGCGTCGATCATGCCGTTATTGGTCAGTGTAAAGACGTTGCCGCCGCTGTTGATCCCGATCTGGCCCGAGCCCTGGATCGTGTTGCCGGAACTGTTGGTTAGACCAACGCCCGACGAGATTCCGAAGATTCGGTTACTGAAGTTGTTCGATAGCGAAAGCGTGCCGCCGCCGCTCAGAATGATCGTGCTGTTTGTGCCGCTGAGAATCAGGTCGGTCAGGTTAGCGGTGGAAGTTTGCGCCAAGGTAGCGCTGCCGTTGATGGCGATGGTTCCCTGAAGCGTCGTGGCCGAGCTATTCAAGAGTGTGACCGTGCTGCCATTGCTGATCGTGACGCCGTTGAGCGTGGCGGAGCCGTTGTTGTCGATGGCGCCTCCGCTTGCAGTAGTGAGCGTGCCGCCGTTGATCGTGCTGCCATTCAGGTTCACGACGGAGCTGTTTCCAGTGGCCAGGATGGTCGCTCCGGAGTTCGTGTATGTGCCGACGAGGTTTAGCGTGCCGCCGCTGGCGGCCTCCAACGTGCCGGTGTTGGTTGTCCCATTTCCGGGATTGACGGTCAGGGCGACGCTCTGGTTCGCCAGAACCGCGCCGTTATTAGTCAGCGCAAATGCGTTGCTGCTGCCGATTCCGAGCTGGCCGGAGCCCTGGATCGTATTTCCAAGGCTGTTGGTCAATCCGACACCCGCCGAGTTCCCATAAATCCGGTTGGCGACGCTATTGGAAAGCGAGAGCGTGCCGCCGCCGCTCAGGGTGATCGTGCTGTCGGCACCATTGAGAATGAGGTCCGTAAAATTAACGGTCGAATTCACCGCCAGGGTCGCGGTGCTGCCGATCGTGATCGTTCCCTGGAGCGTCGTCGAAGTGTTGTTCAGGGCGGTGACCGTGCTTCCGCTGCTGATCGTGATGCCGTTGAGCGTGGCGGTTCCGTTGTTGTCAATAGCCCCACCGGCTGCCGTGGTAAGCATGCCCCCGTTGATGGTGCTGTTGTTGGTTCCTAAGTTCACCACCGAGCCGGTCCCGGTCGCCAGGATGGTCCCGTTGGTGTTGGCGAAGGCGCCGAACAGGTTTAGCGTTCCGCTGCTGGTGGCTTCCAGGGTGCCAGTGTTGGTGGTCCCAAGTCCGGGAATCACGTTCAGGGCGACGCTCTGGTTCGCCATGATCATCCCGTTATTGGTCAGTGCAAATGCGTTGTTGGCGCCGATTCCGAGCTGGCCGGAGCCCTGGATCGTGTTGCCAGAACTATTGGTCAGTCCAACACCCGCATCCGTTGAAATCCCATAGATCCGGTTGGCGGCATTGTTAGATAAAGAGAGCGTGCCACCGCCGCTCAGGGTGATGGTGCTGCTGCTGGCGCCGCCGAGGACGAGGTCGGTAAAGTTAGCGGTCGAACCGATGTTGATCGTGCCGGAATCGCTGATGGATCCAGCCCCGGCACCGCCGACGATCGCGAGGGAATTGTTGTTGGCAATCGTCAACGACTCGCCGGAATCCACGGTCAAATTGCTGATCGTCGGAGCGATCCCGCTGATCGTGACCACCGCATTGTCTGCCTTGCCGCCGTCGATGAACACGTTGTAGGTGTTTCCCCCGCCGTTGTTGGGGATGCCGCTGTCCCAATTCCCAGCCACGTTCCATGGCCCGTTGCCGCCATTCCAGGTGTCATTGATTGCGGCAGCGCTGGCGAGGCTGGGAAGACTGAGCAGCAATCCGAGCAGTGCGGTGAGCAACAGCGGTAAGAATCTCCCATTGGCCTCTATCCCGCTCGACGATTCCAAGACGCGACGGTTGGTAGCGATCCATGAGGTGCAATTCACGTGCGATCTCCTCAAGCAGACGATGAAGAATTCGATTCAGCAAACTCTGATCCGGGGCATGACCTACGGCCTAGGCTAGTTATTCCCCCCTTCTTGTCAAGTGAATTTGCGGATTCCCT
>DASZFO010000128.1 GCA_035939775.1 Pirellulales bacterium
GGTGACTCTGCTGGGCCGACGCGAGCGATCTCAGCCGATCCGCGCGCGGTGACGTCAACCTCGTTTGCCGGAGCGACCAATGCCGCCGACATGTGCATGAACAGCAAATATCCCCCGACAGTCACGACCGAGACTCCGGCAAGCGCCGTGACGCCGGCGATCACACCAGAGGCGAGCTTGTGAATCCGGGCGGCGATTGCTTGCTCGGACGCCGACTTCTGTTCTAGGCGCGCAAGCTCCAGCAGATGGTCGTAAGCCGTCCGCTGCTCAGCATCGCCGAGGATTTCGTTGGCGCGAACGATCTCCCTGAACTTCAGCCCGGCATCGGGATCGCCAGCATGGATATCGGGGTGGGCCCCTTTGACGGCTTTACGGAATGCGGTCCTGAGACCTTCCGCTTCATCGCTCGGAAGAGCCCCGAGCAAATCGTAAAGCGTCTTCATCGTCGCTCTCGCTGCTGGATTTCCTCGTCGTAGTCCGAAATTCCCGCCGCGAATTTACTGTGGAGCACTCGTACAAACTGAACGTCACCGCCTTGGACATTGTTGATCCAGTACGGCGGAAAAATGACTTGTCAAATGTGACCGAACCCATGCTGCACGCCACAATCGTGCGCGGGTTGTGGCGCAAGCAAGACGCGGTCGTGACGACATTTGTGCCTCAGAACTTGTAGCCGACCGCGCCGAACGCGACCGTTGAGCCGATCCATTCGAAGGCCACGCCGGTGATCTTGACGAACGGGGAAGAACGCGCGCCGTGGGATGAAGCGAATGCGCTGCAACGGCCCTTGCCGGACGACGCGTTGAAGATCGTGGCACGCGGCGACGCGAAAGAGGATGAGGCGGCCGCCGCACGAAGTTCGTCACCACCCGCCCGTTCGCCGATCCCGACACGGCGGCGCACAAGCTGGTGGAGATCGCCAACCCAGCCGAGGCGGTGCAGGATGGCCGCATCCATATCGAGCTGGTCAACGACTCGTTCCTCGGCGCTGGAGGCACCCCGGCCGAATACCGCGCCGGTATCGAACACGCGATCTCGAAGGGCTGGCTCTGGCGGCATGAGAGCGGGTCTATGTGAAGTTCACCTCGGCCGGGGCCGAGCTGTTTGCTTAACGGAATGCCCACTGCAAGACGGCAAACGGCCCCGGTGTTGTCCGTACCGGGGCCGCCATCCTTGGAGGTTTTCTTCCAGCGCTAGGGGCAACCAAGGTTGGTTCCAAAGGAAAGGCCCCAGCCGTGGGGCACACGAAGTGCTATGCTACCGGCGAGCTGCCCGGCAGCCGCCGCCTGGCACGATCTGAAGGTGAAAGAAATGATCAGCTGGCGACTTATCGTTCCAGCCGTTCGAGTTGCAGCGGCCATGGCGGGGTGTTTCACCTATTTCGTCACCGCGCCAGCGCCAGTCGAAGCCTCGCCCGATATCGAAGATACGAGGACACCGACGTTTATTGATCAGCGTTCAAGAGCTGAAGAGGAAGCAAAAGCAGTCTTCGAGCGAGCCGCCGCGGCGATCCTAAGGCAAGCACCGGAGTTACAGGCGTCCGTCGGTGTCAATGAGCCACCAACCGCTGAGCATATCGCCTTGCCAAAGAAGCGCCCGCTACCGCGCCCATGAGGAATTTGACCGGCTAGAGGGAGTCCGCAGGGGAAACCCGGACTCCCTCGGGAACCAGAATGGACTGCGCTGACGCTGACCTCGTTCAAAGATTTATTGGAGGTGAGCAATATTGA
>DASZFO010000129.1 GCA_035939775.1 Pirellulales bacterium
GCCCAGATCAATGCCAAGTCCGAAGCGCGTCGGATCACTTCTCGCCGCGTCTGGCATAGCGAAGAATCCCCCGCCCGTCGCTCGCGGCACTGAGCAAGTAGACTTCCCCTTGTTCATCGTCGCCGAAGGACCAGATGGGCCGGTGACGGCCTTCGATCTCGCGATTCTCAATGACGCGGCGTTGCTTGGCATCATAGCGAAGCGCCCAGAGTCTGCCGTTGGTGAAATCGGCGTACAGGTAATAGCCGTCGAGTTCTGGCAGCCGCTTGCCGCGATAGACGCAGCCGCCGATGATGCATGCGCCCACGTCATGGCGATATTCCCAAATCGGGTCGATGAACTCCGCCGCGGGACCGCTTCCCTTGGCTCCGAAGGGGTGCAATCCTTCCCGCCGATTCCAGCCAAAGTTGCCGCCGCGCTGGATTAAGTCGATTTCCTCATACAGCGATTCACCGACGTCTCCCGCCCACAAGACGCCCGTCTTGCGGTCAAACGCCATCCGCCAGACGTTTCGGAGGCCGTAGGCCCAGATCTCGGGCTGCGCGTCGGTCCGTCCGACGAATGGATTGTCCGGCGGAATGGAGTAATTCTTGTCATTCTCTTTGTGGTCGACGTTGATTCGCAGGACCTTGCCGAGCAACGACTGCAAGTTCTGCCCATTTTCGTAGGGGTCACCCTGCAGCCCGCCGTCGCCATGTGCGATGTACAGATAACCGTCCGGACCGAAACAGAGTGTGCCGCCATCGTGGTTCCAAGCGACCTTGTTGAATCTCAAAACTTCCTCCTCGGAGTTCGCATCCGCCCGTGACGGACCGTCGCGGCGGACTTTGAACCTGGATACCACGTTGGTCAGTTTCAGGTTCCTGCTCGTGTAGAACACGAAGAATTCGCCGTTGTGCTTAAAGCGAGGATGGAAGGCCAGTCCGAGAAAGCCCTCTTCTTGGGTCTTTTCGTTAAAGGCGACCTTCTCGTGCAAATCGAGGAAGATCGTGGTTTGCTTTGCCCCCTGGTCGTTCGCAAACACATGGATGACGCCTTGCTGCGTGGCCACAAACACGCGATTGCTCCTGTCGCCGGCATGGGTCAACAAAATCGGCCGCAACGGATCGGACTTACCGCTGGCGCCGTCGGCATTCCAACCTGCCCATCGCAAGTCCGCAAACGCGGTCTCGGTTCCAATCGCCATCGGACGCTCGTCGATCTCGGCCCCTGGCACGACAATCGGCACCGCCGTAAGCGTTCCGCCCTTCTGGTCGGAGACGATGATGTCCTTTCCTGAAGGGCTCAGGCAGAAGCCTGCCGCCGCGGCCAGCCCGCTCGCCATAGGAACGGACTTCTCGCCGGGGCGTGGGATTACGAGAAGCCGGCCGCCCTTCGGATCGCCGATCACGAGCTGGCCGAATTGATCCCAAACCAATCCCTCACAGCCGCCGAGTCCCTCGACGAGCCGCTCGGTCGAGCCATCGGAAATCTTGACGCGGTGCAACTCCCCGGCGCCGCCATCCAGCGCAAGGAGCTGCGACGCGCCGTCCAGCGCGACTCCGCTTGGTGTTTGCAGTGTCGAAAGATGTCTGGCATCGAGAACGATGCCGACTCGCCTTTGCGAGTTGATGTTGTAGATTGCGCCGCCTTTGCTATGCCCATCCCCGGCATCGCAGACGTAGAGAGTTCCGCTTTGCGGATCGACCGCCAGCGCCCCGAGCGACCTCGGCTCGGTCGGAAAGGC
>DASZFO010000130.1 GCA_035939775.1 Pirellulales bacterium
GAGTGGAAGCGCGATCCGCTATTCGCAACCTTGCCTGAGAAATACCAGAGCGCGCCCTGGTTCGAAAAATTGGAAGATAAGTCGTACGACCACGACTTGGACGCCGATTTCCTCGAGGAGGTCACCTGGCTGCGCGACATCTCGAATCATGCCCGCGGCCGCGAGCGAGACGATCTGGCGGTTGCGACGGCGCTATTCGATTGGACGATTCGTAATATCCAATTGATCGACCCGCCGAAGCCGCAATCGCCGGTGCAACAGGCGCTCTTGGATCAGGTCCTCCGCCGCGTGCCCGCGGAGGTGCTGCTGCAAGGCGAAGGGGTCGCGGCCCAGCGGGCGTGGGTGTTCGTGCTGCTCGGGCGTCAGCAGAAGCTCGATATCGTGATGCTCGCCGTGCCCGATCCCGATCGGCCGGACCAGCCTCGCCCCTGGCTTCCCGCCCTGGTTCACGACGGCCAACTCTACCTGTTCGACACGACGCTGGGACTGCCGATCCCGGGACCGGGCGGCAAAGGGATCGCGACGCTCACCCAGGCGGCCGAAGTCGAATCGGTGCTCGCCAGTCTGGATCTTGACGAGAGCCACCACTATCCGTTCAAGGCTACCGAAGCAAAGCAGGCGATGGCGCTGGTCGAAGCGTCGCCTGGCTACCTTTCGCGTCGGATGAAGGTGCTTGAATCCCAATTGGCCGGCGACGAGCGCGTCGTGCTAACGGCAAGCCCCGAGCAGATCGCCAGGCGACTCAAAGGGATTCCGCACTTGGCGCCGGAAGTGAAGCTCTGGGCGGCGCCTTACGAAGCGTATGCCCAGCGGCAGCTCGAGAAAACCGGCCCGCGGCAATTCAAGGAGCTGCTCGCGCTGGAAATGGCCCCGTTCAAAGTTCCCGGCTTCCACGGCAGCCGCTCGACGATGATGAAGCCGGGGGAGCGGCAGGAAGCGCTCGATGAACTCGTTCGCCAGGGCGAAAACCAAATCGACAGCCGCAAGACCGTCGTAAGTCGCCCGCTGCGGATCGTTTTTCCCCTCTGGGCCGGGCGGCTCCTGCACTTTCGCGGCGACTACGACGGCGAAAGCGGTGCCAAGCATTTCTACATGATGGCCCGCCCCGGCAACGACCAATTGGGCGAGCACGTCGCCGAGTTGGTCAGCGATTATCAAATTGCGAACGAGCAGGCCGCCCCGCGGGACATCATCCAGAAATACGATCGGGTCGTGTTCCGCCGCAAGCAGAATGCAACGTATTGGCTGGGGCTGATCAGTTTCGACGAAGGTCAGTACCAGACGGCGGAAGATTATTTTCGGATGGCGCCGCTCGAAATCCGCCCGGATGTGCCTTCGCAATGGATTGCCGGCGCCAAATACAACCTCGCCCGCGCCTGCGAAGCCGCCGGTCGATCGGCCGAAGCGATTAAGTTGCTCGAAGAGGACGATTCGCCGCAGCGCTACGGGAACCGCCTGCGAGCGCGGCGACTGAAGGAAGCCGCAAAGGCGACGCCGTAGGGCATCCGCCGCAGCGAATGCCGCTCCGTGGAATTGCCGCAACACTCGAAACGCCACGGAGGGCGTTCCCTTCTATGAAAGCTCGTTGCGTGTCAACTACTGCATTTTCAGAATTCGAATCAGTGTAAGTCCATTCTTCTATCCGAGCATAGCGCCGGGGGCGCGTAGCCCAT
>DASZFO010000131.1 GCA_035939775.1 Pirellulales bacterium
ATATCGTAGTCTTCGACGAACACCAGCTTGCCGGCGAACCGCGGGTCTTTGGCCAATTCGGAAATCTGCCGCATGATCTCCTTGCCGGGCCGATCTTGCGGATGGGCCTTGCCGGCGAACACGAATTGGATCGGCATCTGCGAATCATTGACCAAGTCGGCGATGCGCTCGATATTCTCGAAGACGAGGCCGGCCCGTTTGTAAGTGGCGAACCGCCGTGCGAAGCCAATCGTCAGGGCGTCGAAGCTGAGCGCCCGCCGCAACTGCGTGACGACCTCTTCCGGCTCGCCGCGGCGCTGCGCCTGTCGGGCCGCATGACGGCGGACGAAATCCAGCAGCCGGGCCTTGAGCGCCTGATGCGTTTCCCAGAGTTCGCGGTCGTCGATCTCGTCGATCTTCTCCCAGAGCTTGAATTCGCCCGCATGGTTCGGCCAATCCGGACCAAGGTGCCGATCGTACACCTGATACATCTGCGGAGCGAGCCACGAGGGGACGTGCACGCCGTTGGTGATGTGGCCGATGGGCAGCTCTTCCTCGGGACGATTCGGCCAGAGCCCCACCCACATCCCTCGCGACACCTGCCCGTGCAACGACGAGACGGCGTTCGCCCGCCGCGAGAGCCTGAGCGCCAGCACCGTCATGCAGAACTCTTCGTTCGGGTTGTAGCGATCCACGCGCCCCAGCCCCATCAGGTAGTCGTGCGGCATTCCCATCTCATCGCGCAACGGGCCGAGGTGCTCTTCGATCAGATGGGCCGAAAAGCGGTCGTGCCCCGCGGGAACGGGAGTGTGCGTGGTGAAGACCGCTTGCCCGGTGACGCGGCGCATGGCCTCCTCGAGCGGCAAGCCCTCGCTCCCCATTCGCTGCCGCATCAGCTCGAGCGCGGCGAACGCACTATGCCCTTCGTTCATGTGAATCACGCCCGGCACGATCCCCAGCGACTTAAGCGCTCGCACGCCGCCGACGCCCAGCAGCAGCTCCTGCCGAATCCGCACGCGTTGATCGCCACCATACAGCCGCGAGGTCAGCTCGCGATCTTCGGGCTGGTTGCCTTCGACGTCCGAATCGAGCAAGAGCAGCGTGTTCCGTCCGACCGCCAACTGCCAGACGCGGGCGACGATCTCGGCCGTTCGCGTCTGAATCCGTACGCTCACCGGCTGACCATCCTTGCCGATCGCGTGCCGCAGGGGCAGCCGCTGGCGATCGACATTGAGGTAATCTTCTTGCTGCCAACCGTCGATATCGAGCCGCTGCTTGAAATAGCCCTGGTTGTAGTAGAGGCCGATGCCGACGAGCGGAATGTTCAGGTCCGAGGCACTTTTGATATGGTCGCCCGCCAGGATCCCCAGCCCGCCGGAATAGATTGGCACCGATTCATGCAGCCCGAACTCGGCCGAGAAGTAGGCGACCGGCCGTGCCCAAAGCACACCGGCATGGCGGGCGCCCCAGGTCTTCTCCGAGCCCAGATACTCTTGCATCCGGCGATAGGTGTAGTTGATTCGCCCGTGCAGCACCAACTGGCTGGCCCGCTCCTCGAGCTGCTCGATCGACGTATCTTCCAAAAGCGCGATCGGGTTGTGATCGAGGGTCCGCCAGCGAATCGGATCGAGATCGCGAAAGAGCTGCGCGGCTTCGTCGTCCCAACTCCACCATAGATTCCGGGCGAGCGCCCACAGCCGCTGATACGCCGGCGCGACGAACTGCTCGAGCACCCGCGTCTCGCTCACGATCGGGCTGAGCTGCGCCCCGGCGGCGGCGAGCATCCGGACTTCGTCGGAAGAGAACGCACGGGACTCCGCCGTCTGAACGACCAACACCCCTTGCAGCAGCCCGCGATCGACGAGCGGCACTCCCGCGAACGAACGATAAGGGTCTTCTCCCGCCTCGCGGAAATACTTGAATCGCGGGTGCCGCGCGGCATCCTCGACCATGATCGGCTTGATCTGCTCGGCCACCAGTCCGGCCAAACCTTCGTCGAGCCGCATTCGGATCCGGCCAACACCTTCGGGGCTCAGCCCGACGGTGGCCGCCAGCACCAGATTGGCGCGATCCGGCTCGAGCAAATAAACGGAGCAGACGTCGGTTTTAAATCGGTGCTTAATCAGCTCGACGATGTTGTCGAGGGTCTTGGCCGGCCGGCCGTTGTGCGAGACCAGTCGACCGATCTCTTCGAGGGTCCACAGCATCGAACCTTCGGCAATCGTCTGGGATTCGCTCATCGGGACGTTTTCCCCATGTTGAGATGTCGCTCGTTGGGCGCGGATTATCCCCTACATGCCTGCGCGGGGCCTTGGGGAAGGGCAATTGGCGTGCCGTCGCCGGGCGCGTATTACATTACGATGCCGGGCTGGCAAATCGCCGCAAAAATGCGATCTCGTCGGGCGGATCCAGCCCGTTGTCGAGGCCGCGTTGCCAAAACGTTCGGCACGGCCTGCGCGAAAAAGTGGATCGTCTCACTGGGAAACGTCGCCGTTCAAACTTCCGGAATCCAATCCTCCGGAACCTTCGATGCAGCCGGAAATAAATTGCCCGGCTTGAACCGCCGTCATTTCCGCGACCGATGCTCGATAACGGCGCCGTCGGGGGATGGCGCGGATGGACCGGCGAACTACGTCACTGGAGGGCGATTTTCATGTCGAGCAGTCGAGGCGAAGTCGGGTCTCGGTCTCTTGCCATTCGGTTAAGACTCCACCACGTGCGGGGGTCGGTTCATGCCGCCTTTCGCGCAGCATTCTGGGTCGCCTTAGCCGCGATGGTCGGTAACTATCAGGCGAGCGGTGTCGCCGCCTCTGTTCCGGACCAGAATTCGCCCGCAGCAACCATCCAGGCGGCCCAGCCTCTCGATCAGGCGATCGAGGGCAACATGGACTGCCCCGACTGCGATTGTCGTCGCTGGTGCGACAATCTTTCCTTCTTCTTGGGGCTGGAGGGTTCCAAACAGCCGCAAGATTTCGGCGTGAACGCCAATTTCGGCGGCCGTTTTTCCGTGAACTGGGGCGCGCCGATCAGCGAGGACCTGGGCATCGGGTTCCAGATCGGCACGGCCATCAATGCCACGAGCAACGCGGTGCAAGTGTTTCAACGCGTTGACGGCGAAACCGGGCGAACCCAAAGCTACACGACCATTGGCATTTTCCAGCGCACTCCGTGCGGATGGAAATGGGGAGCAGCCTACGATCTGCTCGAGGAAGAATACTACGACGATTTCAACTTGGGTCAGTGGCGCGCCAAGGTTGGCTACGATTGGACTCCCTGCGACGAGATCGGAGGGCAAGCCAGCATCCACGATCACAGCGACTCGGGCTTCTTCGCCGGAGCGATACCAGTCACGCTGGGCCCAATTACACAGGGCAGCCTCTATTGGCGCCACACCTGGGAGACCCAGGTCGAGACGACCTTTTGGACCGGCATGGCCGAGGGGCACAGCCGTCCGAACCTGGCGCTCGGCGATCTTGCGCCTGATCGGAATGAATTCGTTTTCGGCGCCGACATTTTCGTCCCACTGAACGATCATCTCGTCTTGTTCGGCGAGGCCAATTTCATCATGCCGTCGGCCTCTGGCACCGTGGATTCGTACTTGGGGTTCGAGTACTACCCAGGCGGCGGCGCGAGCCACGCGCGGCAAAATACATTCGCGCCGATGTTCCCGGTGGCCAACAGCACGTCGTTCTCCGTCGATCTGATTCGTTGAGTCGCCGTTCCGATTGTGCAGAACATGCCGGCGGCAACGGCAGGCACGATCCATGCTGCCCACCGCCGTACATCGGCGGGCGAGTAAGCAGGTCGGTGCGCGATTATTCTTAACGCGTGACGGCCAATGGTCGGCATGGAATCTATCCTTGAATTGAACGCTTTGTCCGCGGCTCAATCCCAGGGAATCCATGTCGATCAATCAAAGCTCGTTCGCAGCCGATTCCGGGCCTCCGTCGTCGCAAACGTTCGCTCTGGGGCCGGCCGGTGGTTCGCCAACTCCAACCGATCTTGCCGCGGCAACTCGGATTGAACCCCAAATCGGTGAACCGCTTCCAGTCGAAGACGGCGCTACGGCCGCGGCGCCGGAATTCAACGCAGGGCAAACCGATCCGGACTCGCCGTTGGATCCGGCCACCCCGTTTCCAGTGCCCGCGGCGCGCCGCGGGCAATTGGTCCCGGGTCAGCGCCTGGGCAATTACCGCATCGTCGAGAAGCTCGGCGAAGGAGGCATGGGAGCTGTCTTTAAGGCCGAGAGCCTCGAAGATGGCCAGACGGTGGCGATCAAGGTCCTCAGCCCAGCGGTCATCGGCAATCCCCAAGCTGTGCGGCGGTTCCAAAAAGAGGCCCGGCTCTTAGCCGCCGTCAACAATCCGTATATTGCGAATCTGCTCGAAGTGAGCGAAGACCAGGGACGCCACTTTCTCGTGCTGGAATACGTTTCCGGCACGAGCCTCAAGGAAGTCCTCGGGCGGCGAGGCACGCTCGACGAACACGAGGCTCTGGCGATCATGGCCGACGTCGCACGAGCGCTTGTCGATCCGCACGAGCAGGGAATCGTACATCGCGACGTCAAACCCGAAAATATCTTGTTGACCGCCGTCGGCAGCGCGGACCTTCACGAGGCACGCCAAGGCACGCGCACGGATTGGCTCAACTCCCGGCCACAAATCAAACTGCTCGATTTCGGCATCGCTCGACAGATGGACCAGTCGGAATCGCTTTGCATCACGCAGGCCGGCGCGATCCTGGGCACGCCTTTGTACATGGCGCCGGAGCAATGCAAGGGCAATGCCAAAATCACGCCGCAAACCGACGTGTACGCGATCGGCGTCACGCTATTCGAGTTGCTCTCGGGAAGGCCGCCGTTTCAGTCGGAAGATTCGCTTAAAATCGCGACGATGCATTGTCTCGAGCCGCCGCCGGCCCTAGCCAAGCTGAATCCGGCGCTGAGCGAGGGGGTCATTCGGATCGTGGAAACGGCGCTGGCCAAGCGCCCTGAAGCCCGGTTCGCCGACGCCGGACAGATGCTCCGCGATATCGAGCGTTTGGTCCGCGGCGAGGCGTCGAACATCGATCTCCATCCCCTCGTGCCGCCTCACGATCCGAGCCGATTGTTCCGGTCCGATTTTGTCTGGGACCTCCAAGCCTCCCCGGAGCAACTATGGCCATACGTTTCCAACACGGAACGGCTCAATCGGGCGGTCGGATTGCCCTCGGTGACATACCAAACTCAATTCGATGCCGACCGCGGTCCGCGCAAGTTTGGCGCGTTCAGTCTGGCCGGCATGAATATCGCTTGGGAAGAACATCCCTTCGAATGGGTCGAAGGACAGCGGATGGGAATCCTGCGCGAGTTCACCCGCGGACCGTTCAAATGGTTTTTGAGCATCGTTGAACTGTTGCCACGGCCGGAAGGGGGCACGCGGCTGAAGCACATCGTTCGTATCGAGCCCCGGAATTGGTTGGGACGCGTCGTCGCCGGCCTCGAGGTCAGTCTCAAAGGCCGGAAGCGACTCGACCGAGTCTATCACCGCATGGATGCGGTGCTCACCGGCAAACTGGGCCATGCGCCGGCGCTCGACCCCTACGGCGAGCCGGAACGGCTTCAAGCGGCGCAGCGCCGGCGACTCGACGAGCGGCTGGGAACGCTTGCCGCGCTCGGCGTCGAGCGTCCGTTGATCGAGCTGCTGGGCGACTATCTGGCCCACGCGCCCGCTCAAGACCTGGCCCGAATTCGCCCGCTCACATTGGCCAACCGCTTCGATCTCCCCGGTCAGAATCTGATCGACGCCTGTCTTGCGGCGACGACGACGGGTCTCTTGGAGCTGCATTGGGATATTCTCTGTCCGACGTGCCGCGTCTCGGCCGACGTGAAGGACACGCTGCGCGAGATTCAACGGCACGCCCGTTGCGAAGTGTGCAATCTCGATTTCGAGCTGGACTTCGCCAAATCGGTCGAAATGATCTTCCGCGCTCATCCGGAGGTCCGCAAGGCTGAACTGGGGACGTATTGCGCCGGAGGTCCGGAACACTCGCCCCATGTGTTGGCCCAACTGCGGCTCGATCCAGGAGAATGCATGGAGGCGGAACTCGCTCTGGCGGAAGGGGAATACCTGCTTCGCGGACCACAGCTTCCGCAGTCGATCAAGATTCGGGTCCGCCCAAGCGGCGCTCCGAGTCATGAAAACATTCGGCTTAACGCCGAATTTGATCCGCGCACGGTCCTCAGCCTGCGCGCCGGCAAGCAGCGTCTGGCGATCAACAATGAATACGCTCGCCAACTTCTCGTCCGGATCGAGCGCTGCGTGCCGCGAACGGATGTCGTCACGGCGGCCCATGCGTCGACACTCGCCCAATTCCGGGCGCTGTTTCCAGGCGAAATTCTCAAGGCCGGACAGTTGATGCAGTTGGAGACGATCACGCTGCTCGTGACGGCGGTCGAACGCCTCGACGCGCTGCACGCCGAACTTGGCGACGCGGAGGTCTATCTCCGTCTGCAAGACCACATTCAGACGCTCGAGGCCGCGGTTCGCCAGGCCGGCGGAACGGTGGTGAAGGTCCAATCGGATGGCGTTGTCGCCGCGTTTAGCGACGTAGCGGCGGCCCTGCACGCGGGGATGACGCTGCTGACGGGCGATGAATCCATGGCCGAGCCGGACCCCTTGCGAATCAAGGTTGGCATCCACCGTGGCCGAGCGCTCGTCACCACGCTCAATGATCGTTTGGATTACTTCGGCGCGACGGCGCGGATTGCAGCTTCGTTGCCGCAATTTGCACGCGGCGGCGAACTGATTCTGACGGAGGCCGTGCATTCCGACCCTCTCGCGACGGCTCTAATCGAACAAAGCGGCCTGGTGACCGACTTGGTTCAGCTCGAATTGCCAGGTTTGGCGCGGCAGTATGCAATACGATTGACCATACCGACGCGTCAAGGCGCGGAACCGGAATCGAGCACCGTCGAAAAAGCCGCGACAATCTGAAGGCAGGTAACGAGAATGGAAATGAATCCGCCCGTCGAATCGATGTCGGTCCAATCGGATTGGTTCTTGTGCGAACGAAGCGAATACGATAACACCACGCGCTCGTTGAACATCAACGTCAATCCGTTTCGTATTGGCCGGCTCTCCAACCTGCCCTTATGCCTGTCCAGCACTTCGGTGTCCAAACTGCACGCCGAATTGATACTGGAGGATGGCCGGCTGACCGTGCGCGATCTGGGAAGCACGAACGGAACATTCGTGAACGGCCGGCGTATCGCCGATCCGGCGCCGCTGGCTGACGGGGACCTCCTGCAACTGGCGAATGTGGTTTTTCGGATCGGTCACCGCCAACTCGTTCCTTGCCCGCGGACGGTCGAAGAGAGCGCCGCCGACTGGGCGCTGGCGCTGTGCCAATTCGATCAATTGATGAGCGATCGCGCGGTCGTGCCGCATTTTCAGCCGATTGTCGATCTAGCCGACTCGCGCACGATCGGCTTCGAGGCGCTGGGCCGCAGCTACATCAAGGGATTGGAATTGCCGAGCTTGATGTTCGCCGCGGCAGAGAAACTCGACCAGGAATGCGCCCTGAGCGACCTATTGCGGGTCGAAGGGATCCAGATTGGAACGGGACTTCCCCAGCGGCCGATTCTCTTCGTCAATACCCATCCGGCCGAAGTATTCAACGCGCGGCTCATCGAATCGATCCAGCAGCTTCGCGAGCGGTTCCCAACGCAGCCGCTGGCGATCGAAATCCACGAAGCTGCCGCGACGGACATCCAGGCGCTCGTTGAATTCCGTGAATGGCTGCGAGACTTGAAGATCCAACTGGCATTCGACGATTTTGGGGCCGGTCAGGCCAGGCTGTTGGAATTAACGGAGACTTCGCCGGACTACGTGAAATTCGATATCGAACTCATTCGTGGGATCGATCAGGCGACACCCCGTCGCCGACAGACGCTAGCGGCCCTGGTGCGAATGGTCGGCGACCTGGGCATCGCCACCCTGGCGGAAGGCATCGAGACGAGCGAGGAATCGACGACCTGCCGCGCGCTCGGCTTCCAGTTGGCTCAAGGCTTCTACTTCGGCCGCCCCGCTCCCCTGTCGAATTACACCGAGCGATCTTAGCCCGTCGGGGACTGGATGGCTCATCTCTCGATGCGGTCTATGTCAAACATAAGATGGCGTCCTGCCATTCCGGCGGCTAAAATCCGAGCATCGGCCGGAACAGCTCCGACGACCAGTCCGTTTGCATACGCCCTTCAGGAGAGATTTGCCATGCGTCGGCGCCGCTCCTCCGCGAAACTCCACTTAGAGCCTATCCGAGAACCGCCTGGGACTGTCCCCCTTTTGCAAAGTCCGCGGAGCAAAACGGGGACTGTCTCCTTTGCCCCGCGGTTCTCGGATAGGCTCTTAGCCGCAATTCCCCTCGTCGCGTTTCTTTTGATCGCGCCGCTGCTGCGGGCTGCGGATGCGCCGGCGGATGCCGCGAAACAGGGTCCGCAGTCGCCATCGCCGAGCGCGAAATGGGAGAAGGAAATTCAGGCGTTCGAGGCGGCCGACAAGAAAAACCCGCCCCCCGAGGGCGCGATTCTATTCACTGGCGCCTCGGGAATTCGGATGTGGAAGACACTGGCTGAAGACTTCCCGGATCAGAAGGTCATCAATCGGGGCTTCGGCGGCTCGGAGATGGCCGACTCGGTCTACTTCGCCGACCGCATCGTCGTCCCATACAAGCCCCGGCTGATCGTGATTCAAGCCGGCGGCAACGACATCAACAACGGCAAGACGCCCGAGCAGGTGCTGGCCGACTTCAAGGCGTTCGTCGAAAAAGTGCGGGCGAAGTTGCCGGATGCTCGCATTGCCTTCCTCTCGATGAACCCCAGCCCTTCGCGCTGGGCGCAGCGCGAGAAGCAACAGCGCGGCAATCAGCTCGTCAAGGAGTACATCGCCCCGGAGAAGAACCTCGACTACATCGACTTCTGGGCGGCCCTGCTCGGCCCGGACGGCCAGCCGCGCGCGGACCTCTTCATTCAAGACCGCCTGCACAACAACGCCGCCGGTTACAAGATCCGTGCCGACGTGGTGCGGCCGCACCTAAAGTAGCCGGTTCACTCCATGTGCTGTCCAATTGAATCGGAGGAACTGCATGTTCTGGTTTTGGCTGTTTTTGTTCGGAAGTGCAATTGGAATACTAAGTGGACTGTTAGGGATCGGCGGTGGCGTCCTGTTGGTTCCGGGATTGCTGCTCTTGTTCGGCTTCAGCCAAACGGAGGCCCAGGGGACCAGCCTCGCCGTGTTGATCCCGCCGATCGGTATCTTCGCCGCTTTAGTTTATTACCAGAACGGCTTTGTTCGGCTCCCGGTCGTCGGCTACATCGCGCTCGGCTTCGTCGTCGGAGCCTATTTGGGGGCAAAATGCGTTCCCCTCGTGCCGACCAACGTATTGCGACCGGCGTTCGGAGTGCTGATGCTCTATCTCGGATTTCTCTTCGTCTTTGACGTGACTGGCAGTCGAGGCGCGGTGGCTCTGCCGGCCGGAATTGCCGCAATTCTCTCCGGTCTTCTGGCCCGAATTCTAGGTCGAAAACATACCGCGAAGCTGATTTTGAAGCCGCCGGGAGACCATCACGAATACCATATCTGACTTGGACCGCCCAACAAATCCGGCGGGGACTGTCCCCCTTTTGCGGAGCGGGCACCATCGCCGCGATGGTCGGCAGCAAAACGGGGACTGTCCCCTTCTCCCAGCCGGATTTGCTAGGCGCTCTTAAATCCCGTCCCCGCCGGCAAACTCCATCTCCAGATCAAGCCCGCGTCGGCTATTTTCCTCGGCAAACGCGTTCATGTCGTAGAGCAGCGCGTCGCGGTCGTCGAGCGACGCCAGTTCGTGCCGCGCGAGCGGTTCGATCTTCACGGCGATCGGCCGGATCATGTGAATGACGTAGCCGCCGTTTAGGAGTTCGTGCTGCTCGGGCTGCGTTCGTCCGGATGCCGATGTCGCCCGAACGCGCAGAGTGTAACTCCCTGGCTCGGCCACCTCCCAGCGGTATCCCCACAACGTCCAGCTATATGGCGCTCGCAACCCGATCAGTTCCGCCGAATTCCAGCTTTCGCCCCCGTCGGTGCTGACTTCCACGCGATCGACCGGTTCCTCGCCGGCCCAGGCCACACCGGAAATCCGATTCATTCCCGGGCCGAGGACCGCGCCGGTTTGCGGCCGGATGATCTCCGACTTGACCGCCATTGGTCCGAGGACCACCGTTTCAAGCCCGGTCGGCCCGCGGCGCTGCACGGTGTACTTCACGGTCTGGAAATAGCCTTGGAACGGCTCACTAACCACCTCGATTCGCTCAAGCCACTTTACCGAGGCGACGCCGTACCAACCCGGAACGAACAGCCGCAACGGATAGCCGTGGCTGGGGGTCAGGAACTCGCCGTTCATGCGATAGGCCAGCAAGGTGTTGGGATCGAGGGCTTTTTCCAGCGGCAGACCGCGGGCGAAGTTCATCGGCTCGGGATGGTCGGGTTCGGCGCCGCGGTCGGCGCCTTCGAAGATAACCTCCTGGGCACCGGATTGAATTCCGGACTTTTCCAGGACGAGGTGCAAGGGGACGCCGGTCCATTCCGCATGGCCGATCGCTCCCGCGCCCCACTGCACACCGGAAACTTTTTGCTGCAAGAACGACCGCCCGTTGCCAGCACATTCGACCGTCGAGAAGACGCTCCGCTCGGGCAGCGCCGTCAATTCGTCCCAAGTCCACTCGACCGGCCGATCGACGCAGCCATGAATCCGCAGCCGATAATCATTCCGATTGATCGTCGGCACATCGAAATGATTGCGAACGAAAAACAGTCGATTAGGAGTGACCCAGCTTTGCACGCTTTCAAGCGGCGTTTCACTGTTTTCGGGAAACGCTGTGACGACCTTTCGCCGCTCGGTTTCCGGCGATGCCGGGCCTTTAAAGCCTTCGAGATCGCGAGAAAGTGCGTCGAGTCTTTCGGACATATTGCTCCAAGCCTCTCCAAGTGGCATCCTCTCAGTCCAATTTACAACAACGGCAATGCCGCGTAGTTTCCTCAGTACGTCGGCAATTATCTCAAAGTTTCTTCGCTAAGTCACCAACCTGTATCATGCCAGGTTCGATAACTTTGGCGTTGATCCCGCGCAGTTGAAGCTGCCGGCCCAGGGGCGAGTTGACGAACTTGACCGCGTCGGCGCCATATCGCCTCATGAATGACCGGCAGCCGGTGTGGGGTTCGGCGGTGACTTCGATCAGGGCCGAGCCGATGATCAATCGCGTGCCTGGCGGCAAGTTTTCCACGCTCAGGTCCAGGTCGACGAATAGTTGATCCCCGGCCAGCGGCCAGCGGTCCTTCGTCCGCGCCAAGAGGCCGATCGCACGGGCGTTCATCACGGCGATCTGCATATCGGGATGCGCCGTGCCGTCCGAGGTGCTCGAGCTGCCGCGCTCCTTCCAACTGTCCCCGACGAGACCGCGTTCGAGATCGATTTCCGCTTCCTGCAAGACTTCGCGCTCGCCGACTCCTAGTCGCCGCACGATCATCTCAAGCGGGCCTTCATCCTTCGGCGATTGACGAATCATCTCCAATCCCGCCTCAAGCTCTATAATCGTCAAATGGTTCTCGTCGGACATTTTCATCCGTCACCCTGTCACCTTGTCATGCGTCATCGCAGCCGCTCCCAATCCACGGCACCTGGATCGCGAATCACCGGCAGATCGAACGGCGTCACGTGCGGATATTTCTGCGCCGCGCCGCAGTTGAATAGCAAGACCTGCTCGTCGGCGCCGAGCCAGCCCGATGCGGCCAGCTTCTCCGCCGCGCCGATGCAGGCGGCCGACTCGGGGCAGAAGGAAATCCCTTCAGCCGCGATTCCGCGCCGCATCCACTCGACGATCCGTCCCTCTTCGACGGCGACCGCGGTGCCGCCGCTCGCGCGCACGGCGTCCAAGATCATAAAGTCTCCGACGGCCGCGGGAACTCTCAAGCCGCTGGCCACGGTCGCCGCCCCGGCGAATGGCTCGGCAAACCGCTCTCCGCTCTCGAAAGCCCGCACGATCGGGCAGCAGCCGTTGGACTGAACCGCGACCATTCGCGGCAGCTTCTCCGACTCGAGCCAGCCGAGCGTCCGCATTTCCGCGAATGCCTTCCACATCCCGACCAGTCCCGTGCCGCCGCCGGTGGGATAGAGGATCACGTCGGGCAGTTTCCAGCCGAGCTGCTCGGCCAGCTCCAGCCCCATCGTCTTTTTCCCTTCGACGCGATACGGCTCCTTGAGCGTGGAAATGTCGAACCAGCCCATCGGCCCCATCCCGTCGCGGACGATCCGGCCGCAGTCGTTGATCAGCCCCTCGACGAGAAAGACCTTCGCCCCGGCGAGCGCCGCTTCGACCTGGTTCACCAGAGGCGTGTCGCTGGGCATGAACACGAAGGCCTCGATCCCGGCCCGGGCCGCGTAGGCGGCCATCGCCCCACCCGCGTTTCCGGCGGTCGGGATGGCGACGCGGCGGATGCCGAACTGCCGGCACATCGAGATCGCGGCCGTCTGCCCCCGGGCCTTGAAGCTGCCGGTGGGAAGCTGCGACTCGTCTTTCACCCACAGATTGCGCAAACCGAGCGCCCCGCCCAGCCGCGGACAGGGCAAAATGGGCGTCATCCCTTCGCCGAGCGTGACGATAGAATCGTCGTCGGCCACTGGAAGCAGCTCGCGATAGCGCCATAACGTCGGCGGCCGCTGTACAAACATTTCGCGCGTGAGCGCTCGGCCAATCGCCGCCAAATCATACCGCACCCAAAGCGGCCGGCCGGCATGCGTTGTCTGCGGTACGGAAGCATCCAGCCGCGTGCCGTCAATCGCGCTTTCGAGATGGGTTACGAAGGATGGCATCGAGCCATTATAAGTGGCGTGGACATGAACGCTATTCCGGCGTCTCGCTCTTTTGCTTAGCCCAGGCGTTCACGCCTGGGACCATGCGCAGCAATGTTAGTTGCGTTCAGCCCCGTTCACGGGGTTTTCCGTCGCGGCTTTAGCCCCTGAAGGGGCAACAACTTTTTGACTGTCGCGAGTCCCAGGCGTAAACGCCTGGGCTACGCAAAAGCGTCTCTCTCGCAAACATTTGCGCTGCATGAAAGCGATTTACGGCCCGAACAAGCGCCGGTTGCGAGATGCGGCGGACGACGCTTATAATTGGCCTGCTGTCAATAACAACTCGCGAGCGTGGCGGAACTGGCAGACGCACCAGCTTGAGGGGCTGGCGGGAGCAATCCCGTGGAGGTTCAAATCCTCTCGCTCGCACTCGGACATCGCCAAGCCCAGAGGCTCCAACCTCTGGGCTTGTTGCGTTAGAGGATCAACAATTGCCAAAGAAAAACCTCTTCCGCCTTCCGGCGCGCGCGGCGTGGAACGCGACGGAGGGCGTTCCCTACAAAAAAAATACCCCTTCCGCCCGGCAGAGCGAAAGGGGTTCGCGTTCTTGAGTTGATCTGAGGATCGGGCACGGCGCCCGTCCTCAGCCTAATAAGCCCGGCGGTTCTAACATGCTTTTCCCCCCAATGATTTAGCACCTTTGAAGGACGAATCGCCTAATCGACCGGTCGGATTCGTTGGCAGCCCGCAATGGGCCGCTCGAATCCGTGCAGAAATCGGCACGCAGTCAGTAGAGCTATCCCGTAATTGCGTCTCCGGCGCCGGAAACGCTGTTCCCAGCAAAGGGGAGTCTAGTAACAGCCCATGATGCGACCTGCTCAGCAAGAGCAGGCGGCATCCGTGACTGCGTGCGCCATTATCCTAGCAAAAAGCGCCGGGGCAGCAACCTGTACAGATGTGCGTATCTCGCCCCTCGACTGAGCCAGAATCGCTCTAGGTGAAACTCCTTATCTCGGCCTACTATACGGCCGCTATACAGCGTGGAAGTTCCGAGCAAGGCAGGGAGGCCGTGCGATGGCTGCTGTCTCTTCCGATTCCAATTCTTCAAAGCGATCGACTCGGCCGCACGCCGCCGCCAAGAGCGCCGCGCCGCCGGCCACGCGTCCGCGCCGCTGGCCGCGGCGGCTGCTCATCGCGCTGGCCGGCTATGCGCTCTTGATGTGGGTGCTGCCGATCCTGTTGGCCTGGACGCCGCTGCGCAATCGGCCGCTGGCGATGGCATTGCCGGGGCTCAATGGCACGGTCACATCCGGCGGCGCATCGCTCGGCTGGTTCTCGCCGGTGGTGTTTAGCGATGTCGAGATTCGCGACGCCGCGGGCAATCTGCTCATCAGCGCCGCGGCAATCCGAACCGACAAGACCTTGCTGCAACTGGCCCTCTCGCAAACCGAACTGGGTACGATTCGCATCGAGCAGCCGAATCTCGCGCTCGAGATGCGCCGCGACGGCAGCAACGCCGAAGACGTGCTGCTCCCGTGGTTGAAAAGCGGCAATGGCGGGGCCGATCTGACGATCGGGCTGGAATTTGTCGATGGCACGATCAATCTGCACGATGTTCCCGCGGATCGCCGCTGGAAGATCGAGCAGTATCAGACGTCGCTCAAGCTGGGGCCGAAGAATCCGCTGCCGCTGGAATGCGCGATCTCCGGCAATGCGATCATCGACAACAAGCCGGCGCATTTTGCAGTGAGCTACAAGCAGCAGCCGCGAACTACGAACGGCGCAACTCCAAACAGTTTAGCCGCGACCCAGAGCGCAGCGCCAGGGAGCGCGCCGATCGCCGTTCAGGCGCAGGTCGAACCGCTGCCCTTGGAGATGTTCCGCCCGTTGATCGCGCGAATGCTTCCCGATGCGCAAGTGACCGGGCGTCTGTCGGCAAACTTGCAGTATCAAATCGCGGCCGCGCAGGCCGATGCCAAGACCCTATTGGCCGGGCAAGTGCAAGTGGACGGGCTTAATCTTTCGGCGGCGGCGCTCGGGGCGGATCGGCTGCACCTCGACAGCTTGCAAGTTCCCTGCCGAATCGCCTGGCAGGGGCGTCAGATTGATGTCGAGCAACTCGGCATCCGCTGCGATGTGGGGGAATTCTCGATCACCGGACAAACGACGCTTCCTGATAACGTGACGGCTCGCTCGTTCGCCGAATGGCTGCACGAAAGCTTCGCCGTTCAGGGAGAACTCGACCTTGCGCAACTGGCAAAACTATTGCCGGAAACGCTGCACGTCCGCCAGGGAATCCAGATCAATTCGGGAGACGTCAAGCTCGCGCTTGCGAGCGACGGCGGCGGTTCGCATCGCTGGAGCGGGCAGCTTCAAGCGAGCAATATCATCGCGACCAACGCCGGCCGGCAGATCACCTGGGACAAGCCGGTCAGCGTGAATCTGGCCGCACATGATGCGGCCGCGGGGCTAGTGGTCGACACGTTCGATTGCCAATCGAGCTTCGTCCACGTTGCGGGCAGCGGCACGCTCGTTCAATTCACCGCCGAGGCCGATTGTGATCTGAACAAGCTGGCCACCGAACTCGGACAATTCGTCGATTTGGGGAGCGTGAAGCCCGCAGGGGACGGACAGGCGACGCTCGATTTTCAGCGCTCCGCGGACGGGGGCTTCCGCGCCGTTGCGAAAGGCCAAATTAGCAACCTTCAGCTAGCGATTCCGAGTCACACTTGGAGCGAACCGTCTTTAGCCGTGACGCTCAACGCTGCTGGACAGCTTCCGTCCGTCTCGAACTCCGGTTCGCAAGCAAACCGGCTAACGACCGCGCCCGCAGCCGCGGCGCGCGTGGACAAGGCCTCGCTCGACGTGATCGCCGGGCCGGCCGGCGCGGCTGGAACGGATCATCTGGCCCTGCAACTTCTCGAACCGGCGACCGATGTGGCCTCGCTCGCCGCGAAGGGAAACTGGCATGTCGCTGTCGCCTTGCAAGGAGATGTCGCCCGCTGGCAGTCGCGGCTGGCAAGTTGGATTCCGCTCGACGCCTGGCAGCTCGGAGGCGCCTGCGACGCGTCGGCCCAACTGACGTATTCGTCCAAGGGAATCGACATTCAGCAAGCTCATGCGTCGATCAACCGGTTGCATGCCTGGGGCAGCGGCTGGTTTATCGACGAGCCGGCGATGCAGCTTGAGGGCGCGGCAACTTGGGATTCCGCCGCGCGCTCGCTGAAACTAGCGCCGACGACTCTCACTTCAAACACTTTGGCGCTCCAAGCCAAAGAGACAACACTGGGGCTGCCCGCGCAAGGACCAGCCGATTTGGTTGGCGCGATCGCCTGGCAGGCCGATCTGGCCCGGCTCGGCGCCTGGACGCACAACCCGCGCGTCGCGCCGGCTAGCTTAGCGACCGGTCGGTTCAGCGGCCAAGCCAATCTGGCCGAAAGCGGCACGACAACGACAGCCCAACTCTCCGCGGCGATCGACAACCTGGCCGTCTTTGGTGCCGCTCCCGCAGCGGCACCCACTCAAAACGTGCCTCTGTGGCAAGAGAAAAGGCTGACGATCGCCGCCGGCGGCAAATACGATCGCGCCGCCGACCTGCTGAGCCTCGATTCGTTCGACGTCGCCTCGATAGCGCTGCACTTCAAAGGCTCGGGCAAGGTGGCAGCGCTCACGGGTCGCCAGGAAGCCGATCTGGCTGGCCAGGTCGATTACGACTGGCAGACGCTTAGCCCGCTGTTGCAACCATACTTCGGCACACAGATTCAACTCACCGGGCGGCAATCGCGGCAATTCGCCCTTCGCGGACCGCTCGCGGCAACTGCATCGCCGGCCAACAACGCCGACACGTTGGCTTGGCTGCGGCCGCTGGTCGTCGAGGCGGGTTCCGGCTGGACGACCGCCAGTTTCCGCGGAATTCAACTCGGCGCTGCCCAGTTCGACACTCGCCTGGTGGACGGCACTCTCAGCTTCGTCAAGCCACTCACGGTCGGAGTGAGCGACGGACAAATGATTCTCGCGCCGCGGCTGCGGCTCTCACCCGGCCCGGCATTGATCATGTTCGACAAAGGTCCGCTCGTGCAGCAGGTGCGGTTGTCGCAAGAGATGTGCAGTCAGTGGTTGAAATATGTGTCGCCATTGGCATCGGAAGCGGCGCGGGCGCAGGGGCAGTTTTCGATCGACTTGCTGGGCGGGCGCGTGCCGCTGGCCGATCCTTCGACGTGCGACATCGCCGGTAAGCTGACGATCGTCTCGGCCGACATTAATCCGGGACCGATCATCCATCCCTTCGCCCTGATCGGCCGGCAAGTTCGTGCGATCCTGAACGGCCAACCGCCGCCGCTGACCGCCGGCAGCGATCGGCCGCTGGTACATTATCCGCAGCAGAGCGTCGATTTCCGCGTCGTCAACCAGCGGGTCTACCACGAGCTGATCGAGATGGACATCGGCGGCATGACCATTCGCACGCACGGCTCGGTCGGCCTGCTGGACGAGTCGCTCGTGCTCGAAGCCGAAGTGCCGATGAAATCCGCGCCGCCCCTGTTAGGATCGCAGCCGAATCCGCAGGAGCAAGTTGTTCGCTTTCCGATCGAAGGCACGCTCGGCAGCCCGAAGATAGATCCCCGCGTGATCGAGAAACTCGCCGCCCAAATGCTGAAAAACACCACGCGCAACACGCTCCGCGAGGGAATCGACAAGCTCGATAACCTGTTTCGCCCGAATCCGTGATTTTTCTTGACTGCGCGCCTCGCTCTGCTAAAACAATGGCAGGTGACGACATTGCGCATCGGTCTCTCACCGATGGTGCTGAAAGCGGTTCATCACTTTTGCCGCGGAGGTCGCAGCCATGAACGGTCATTCTCGCCGTAGGTTTCTGGCGGACGTTGGTCGAGGGATGCTCGTGGCCAGCGTGGGCACGACGCTGGCCGCCGATCTGGGGCTCTCGCCGGCTTGGGGCGACGAGGCATTGCCGGCACTGACGTTTGGCCGGCTCGAGCCGCTCGTCGTGCTGATGCAAGAGGCGCCTCCCGACAAGCTCATCCCCATCGCAATCGAAAAGCTCAAGGCCGGGACGGAATTGCGCACGCTCGTCGCCGCCGCCGCGCTGGCCAACGCCCGCACCTTCGGCGGGCAGGATTACGTTGGGTTTCATTCGTTCATGGCGCTTGCGCCGGCTTACCACATGGCGAAGGAACTGCCCGCCGATCGCGCGCCGCTCCCCGTGCTCAAGGTGCTCTACCGCAATACCAGCCGCATTCAGGCCTTCGGCGGCCGGGCCAACGAGGTGCTGCACCCCGTCGAGCCGACGGAGCTGCCGATCGGCCAAAACGGCGGCGAGTTGATGCAGCAAGCCACTCGCCAAGCCGACGTAAACGCCGCCGAACGCACCTTCGCTGCCCTGGCGCGCGGCCCGGCGGGCGAGGCCTTCAATCATTTGCAGTATTCCATCGAGGATGAAGTCGATGTGCACCGCGTCGTGCTGGCCTGGCGGGCTTGGGCGACGCTCGATTTGACCGGCGAAGAGTATGCCCAATCGCTGCTGCGACAGTCGGTGCGATACTGTGTGAACTCTGAGCAGCAGATCAAGAGCGGGCAGCGCGCAGCCCCCGCGGTTCGCACCGTTCTGCCGAAGCTCCTCGATCAATTCAAGCTGCTTGGCATGGCGCCGGGGGATCGTCGGGCTGAAGATGCTTGGATCGCGAACATGGGGCGGCTGATTGCCAACTCGTCGCGCGAGCAGGCGGCCGAGGCCGTCGCCGCCGCGCTCGCCGATGGCCTGAATGCCGAAGATATCGGCGCGGCCATTTCGCTGGCGGCAAACGAACTCGTGCTGCGCGACCCCGGCCGGGCGAAGGAATGGGCCTCACCCGAGAAACCCGTCGGGAGCGTGCATGGCGATTCGGTCGGGGTGCATGCGTCCGACGCCGCCAACGCCTGGCGAAATATAGCCCGCGTGAGCAATCGCCGCAACTCGGTGGCCAGCCTGATCGTCGGCGCGTTCCACACGGCCGGGCAATACGCTCGCTTGAACAAGGAACCGTTCCCGCTTCCCGAGCATCTCGACGAGATCGCGGCGGTTGACAAGAAGGCCTTGCTCGACCGGTTGGAGACTGCGATCCGCGGCAAAGACCAGTTCCGCGCGTGCGCGCTGCTACAGCGCTACGGCGAACTCGAGCACGAAGCTCGGCCGGCCTTTGATTTGCTCCTCCGCTACGGCATCAGCGAGGACGGCGCGCTGCATGCGGAGAAGTATTACCGCACGGTGAGCGAAGAATTCTCCACCGCGCGCCCGGCATTCCGCTGGCGACAGTTGATCGCCCTGGCCCGAGTCACCGCCAGCGAATACGGCCGCCCCGCGCCGGGGTATACGCAAGCCCGCGAGCTGTTGAAGGTGTGAGCCGCGTCATTCCTCGAGCAACTGCTGCAGCCGCGCGAGCGAGCGCGTGAGCATGACGCGGATGGAGCCGTCGGTCTTGCCGAGGCGCTCGGCGATGGTTTTCGAGGGGAGGTCTTCGATGTAGCGCATCTTCAGAGCCTCGCGATGTTCCTCGGGCAGCTTCTCGAGCGCCGACATCAGGCGAATTTGGCGCTGGTCGCGCGAGAAGGCCTGGCTGGCGGAGGTCATGCTGGCCACGAGCAGGTTGATCAGCCCGACGCGGCTCTGGTCGCCGCCGCCTGCGTCGAGCGGCACCTCGCGGCCGGCGTCGCGCTTCTGGCTGCCGAAGAAGCGGCGATGGGCGTCGATGATCCGCCGCTCGGCGATCTGGCAGAGCCAGCCGAAAGGATCGCGCTGGCTCAAGTCCACTTCGCCAAAGCTGCGGACCGCGTCGGTGTTGACCTCTTGCAACAGGTCGTCGGGATCGACTTTGCGACGCAACGCCGTGCCGAGCCGCCGCTCGATGAAGGCGATCAGCGGGCCCCGCCGCGCGTTGAGCCATTGGCCGAGAGCGTCGCGGTCGCCGGCCCGCAGGCGTTCGACCAGTTTGTCTTCCGATTCCAACATCGGCCTCGCCCCGCTTGGAAGTTGCGACATGAGTTGGCTCCATCCTAATCGTTTGTGAGTCCAAAATGAAAGATCCAGCGGCATCAACGCCGGACGCGGCCGACCGAGTCAACGGCGGCCGCGTCAGGCTGCATCGAATTGTTTAGAGCTTAAACTCCGGGCCGCTCCTTGCTATTGGTCTTGGGCCTGGAAAAGGCAGGCTGGCTTGCGGTTGGCCGAGCAATCGCAGTTCGCGATCTGCTCGGCCGAATCTCCGCTCGATTGCCAATAGTTTCCCAGGAACGGCCCGGAGGTTGATTTCTCCATTTAAGCGTCCAACAAATCCGGCCGGGAAAGGGGACAGTCCCCGTTTTGCTCCGTGACCATCGCGGCGATGGTGCCCATTCGCAAAAGGGGACAGTCCCCGCCGGATTTGTTGAAACGTCTCACTCACCATCGACTACGACCGAGCCGTTGTCGTCGCAACCGTTGTTGTTGACGATGATGACCTGCTCGCCGCAATCGCAGCCGTCGTCGCAATCGCAGCACCCGCCGTCGCATCCGCCGAAGCAGCAGCCATCGAAGCAGGGGAAATCCCAGCAGAACCCACACGGCCAGCAGTCGTGGCAGCAGTGGTCGTGGCAGCAGTCATGGCAATGGTCTTTGCAGTAGTGATCGTGGCAATGGTCCTTGCAATAATCGTGGTCGTGGCAATGATCTTTGCAGTAATCGTGATCGTGGCAATGGTCGCACGACTTATCGTGACACTTGTAGTCCTCGTGACAGTACTGCGAGTCGTCGTGCTTCGAGCTGGTCTTGTACTTGCCAGAATCGTGACTCACTTTGGTGAGCGGGACGGTGTGCATGTTCGACTTGCCGTTGCTCACCTTGCTTCCACTGGAGTGCGCGATGTTGGTATGACCGCTGCTGCCGCTGTTCTTGGCTTGGGCGGCCAACGGGCAAAGCGCGAAGATCGAGGCCGCGGCGAAACCGGCCGTCAGCGAGATACGAGCGTTGGTACACATGGACGTTTCTCCTCGTGAAATGAGTGGTTTGATTTGATTTGGCGTTCGGTCCGGCCCAGCGGGCTGTCCTCACCTCTCTGTTGAGCGTGGAACCGCCTCAACTGTTACAAGAAAAATCGCGAGCTACGGATTCCGCGAGAGAAGGTCGGCGCCATCTTGGCCCCGAACCGCGCCTTTTGACTTGCGAACTGGCGAAGATTTGCAAAAATAGGCCGATCTTGCGGGATTTTCCGGATTTACGGACAGTTTTGGCCGATATTGGCGGCGGGGGGATTGCGCAGGAAGAAACTGTTCCCGCACACTTGCCCCCAGAGTGCCGATGTCCCGCTATTTGCCGAAGTCGATCGTTTGCTTTCGCGAAGGATATAGCCGCGAACGCTTCCTCCGCGACTTGATTGCCGGGCTGACGGTCGGCATCATTGCCCTGCCGCTGGCGATGGCCTTCGGCATCGCCTCGATTCCCGACGATGTGGCGAAGGTCGCGGGCGTTTCTCCGCCGGCCATGGGGCTCTTCACGGCAGTCATCGCCGGGTTCCTCATCTCGGCGCTCGGCGGCAGCCGCGTGCAGATTGGCGGGCCGACCGGGGCGTTCATCGTGATCGTCCTGGCCATTGCCAAACAGCACGGCTATGCCGGGCTGGCGACAGCGACGATCATGGCCGGCGCGATCCTGATCGTGATGGGGCTCTGCCGCTTCGGGGCGATGATCAAGTTCATCCCCTATCCCGTGACGACCGGATTCACCTCGGGGATCGCGGTGATCATCTTCTCGACGCAGATCAAAGACTTTTTCGGCCTGAAGATCGACAAGCTGCCGGATCATTTCGTCGAGCAATGGCAATCCTATTCCGAAAACGCGTCATCGTGGGCACCGGCGACGTTCGCCGTGGGGCTGGGCTCGTTGGCGGTGATCGTAGCGCTGCGGAGATTCGCCCCGCGAGTGCCGGGGATGATCGTCGCGGTGATCGCGGCTTCCTGCATCGTGAGTCTGTTCGACATCCACGGCGTGGCGACGATCGGCAGCAAATTCGGCGAAATCCCCCGAGCGCTTCCTATACCCCATCTGCCGCCGTTCAGCATTTCGCTGGTGCGCGAACTGATGCCCTCAGCCCTGACGATCGCGATGCTGGCGGCTATCGAGTCGCTACTGTCGGCCGTTGTCGCCGACGGCATGACGGGGAACCGGCATAAAGCCGATTGCGAGTTGGTCGCGCAAGGAGTCGCCAACATCGGCTCGATCCTGTTCGGCGGCATCCCGGCGACCGGCGCGATCGCCCGCACCACCGCCAATATCAAGAGCGGCGGCAAGACGCCCGTGGCCGGCATGATCCACGCCGTGACGTTGCTGGCGATCATGATGGCGGCGGCCCCGCTGGCCAGCCACATTCCGTTGGCAACACTCGCGGCCCTGCTGATGGTCGTGGCCTGGAATATGGCCGAGATCGATCATTTCCGTTCGATTCTGCGGGCGCCGCGCAGCGATGCGGCGGTGCTACTAGCGACGTTCGGCCTGACCGTGTTCACCGATCTAACCGTGGGCGTCGGCGTCGGGATGGTGCTCGCCTCGCTGTTGTTCATGAAGCGAATGGCCGACGTCTCAAACATCAGCGCGATCACGCGCGAGTTCGATGAGCGCGATGAAGAGCTGGGAGACCTCAAGGATCCGAATGCCGTCGCCAGCCGCGAGTTGCCGAAGGGGGTCGAGGTGTACGAAGTCAACGGCCCGCTGTTCTTCGGCGTCGCCGATCGGTTGAAGGACACGCTTAACACGCTGGAGCGTCCGCCGAAGGTATTCATCCTGCGAATGCGGCGGGTTCCGGCCGTCGATGCCTCGGGGATTCACGCGCTCGAGGAATTCCACGCCAAGTGCCAGCGCCAGGGGACCGTGCTCTTGCTTTCCGGCGTTCACGCTCAGCCGCTCACCGCGTTTGTCAGGGTGCGGTTCGACGAAGTGCTCGGCCCGAACAGCATGTTCGGCGGCCTCGACGAGGCGCTCGATCGGGCCCGCGAGATACTCGGCCTGCCGCCGGTCGAGCGGCCGCAAGACGCTGAGCCGGAAGTCGCCCGCGACCGCGTCAAGGTCGTCCCCTCGCAGGCTAAATCGGCTTAGTTGGGATTCGGTCGCAGTCCGTTGGATGTTGCAGAGGAATCAAGGATGATTTTCGGATTCGACGAAACGGTGTGGAAAGCGGCGGTCGAGCGGGCGGTGCTTTTTGTGCCGAGCGTCGCGACTGCGGTCGTGCTGCTGTTGGTCTTCTGGCTCGTGGCCGCCGGCGTCGAGCGCGTGATCCAGCGAGCCGGCGAGGCTCGCAAGGTCGCCAGCGATGCCATGTTCATACTGTCGCGGGCCGCCAAGCTCTCGCTTCTGGCTGTGGGGTTCGTGACGGCCCTGGGAACGCTGGGGATCAATGTTACGGCGCTGGTCACGGGCCTGGGGCTGACCGGTTTCGCCGTTGGCTTCGCCTTGAAAGACATCATCTCGAATACGCTCGCCGGAATCCTGATCCTGATCTACAAGCCGTTTCAGCGGCAGGATCGAATTCTCGTACCCTCGGTGCCTTTGAATCTCGAAGGGCACGTGGTTCAGGTCGATCTGCGCTACACGACCCTTCAGCTTCCCGACCGCAAGATTCTGATCCCGAACGCGAATCTGTTCACGAACCCTATCATGGTGTTCCAAGCGCCGCGTTCGGAAGTCGCTCCGGCGATCTCAACTTCGCCAAATCCGCCGACACCCGTTAAGTAGCAGGCACACTCCGTGTGCCGTCCGCCGTTCTTCGACTTGGCATGGGTAGTTACGGCACACGGAGTGTGCCTACTACGATGAGGCACGCACAGCGTGCCCTACAGCCCCTGCACATACTTCTGTAGCTGAGTCAACTCGTAGTCGAAGCCTCCGGAGAGGATCGGAAAGCGGCACCACGTTTTCGGATCGAGGTTCTCGTCGTCCACGTGGAACGAAGGGGCGTAGCGCTCGCGCTTCCATTGGTTACGGCACCAGAGCCGGAAAAACCGATCGACCCAAACGTGCAACTGTTCGATCGCGTATTGCGGAAACTCGGCCCGGATCCGCTTGAAAACTTCCAGCGGGCCGAGTTTGTCGCGGATCGCCGCCCGCTCGATCGCGTCGAGCAGCTCGTACGGCATCAGGTCGGCCTCGTCGGTCTGGGCCGCTTCGGCAGGGCGCAGCTCGGCGGTCGGCGCCTGGCGGTTCACGGCGCCGAGCGCCGGCAACGGGCCGATCCCCTCGGGACCGCGCTCTTCAAACCAGCGGAGCCAGCGCCGCAGGAACGCCTTGTCGATCCCCGCGATCGGGCTGATCCCGCCGGAGGTATCGCCATCCATCGTGGCATAGCCAACCGCAGCCTCGCTCCGATTGCTCGTCGAGACCAAGAGCGCATTGTTTAGATTGGCCAACATCCAAACGCCGGGAGCCCGGGCGCGGGCTTGAATATTCTGTAGCGCCAGGTCGTCGGTGGTCCATGAAAGCGGTCGGCCGATCGCGCGCGAGACCATTTCAACGTAGTCCCGAACGAGCCCGTCGACGTCGAATTCCAGAAACGTCGCGCCAATTGCCTCGGCCACTTGGCGCGCGGCGCTGCGCGTCGTTTCGCTGCTATTGCGGGTCGATTGATAAACGCAGGTCAACAGCTCGGCGACCAATTCGGCGGCGCTCTCTGAGCCTGTCCGAAAACCGCCTGCGGAGAGGGGGACAGTCCCCTTTTGTTCCGCGACCATCGAGGCGATGGTGCCCGCCACAAAAGGAGACAGTCCCCGGCGGTTTTCGACGGCGGCCTGTGGCACGTGGCTGATCTTGGCCAGGAATTCGTCGCGGCCCAATTCGTCGATCCCGAGTCGAACGAGCGTGGCGATCAAGCAGCAAACGGCCGCCGAATCCGCTCCACCACTAATCGACACGACGAACCCGCGCGAACGGCTCTTGCGCATATAGTCGAACAATCCCAAGGCGATCGCCCGCGTGAATTCCTCTTCCTTCGCATACTGGCCGGTTTCCCAGGCGGCCGGACGCGCGGCGACCGCTTCCGGCTCTTGCGTCGGATAGTCGAATTCGCCGCGGATGCAGAGATCAGTCTCGGGCAACAGCTCGGGCAGATAGCTGCCGCTGCGGATGCGGCTGAGCCGAGTGGCGTCGACGTCGACCAGCGCCGTGGTCAGCCGAAAATCGGCGAACGAGAATCTCGGGCCCAGCGCAACCAACTGGCCGAGCGACGCGATGTGCGCCCCTCCGTCATACACAATGCGCCCCGCTTCGTTGCCGAGCAGGTTTGCGTAGACATAGCTGACGCCGAAGGCCCGCGAGCCCTCGAGCACGAAGCGATGCCGAACCTCCGCTTTGCCAAAGGCGAAATGGCTGGCGCTCGGGTTGAGGATCACATCCACACCGCGCAGAGCCAGCTCGCCGCCGGGACGATTGGCGACCCAGGCGTCCTCGCAGATCTCGAAGCCGATCTTGATTCCGCCGACGTCAAAGTAGATGTCCCCCAGCGGATAGGACCTCTTGCCGATGGCGAGATCGGCGCGGCGGCCGATCGGCCAGGGCTTGAACCAGCGCGGCTCATAATGGATTCCGTCGCCGGCCAGAAACCGCTTGGCCGTGAAGCCGAGGATCTTGCCGTCGGCCACGAGCGCGGCTGTGTTGTAGAGCGCGCTGTTGTGTGGCACCGGCAAACCGAGCGAGACGACGATCCCCGCCGTGCTCGGTACGATCGCTTCGAGCATTTCCCAGGCGGTGCGCTGGACGGCGGGCGAGAGAAAAGCGTCTTCGCAGCCGTATCCGCTGATGCACAGCTCCGGCAAACAGAGCACGCTCACCCGCTCGCGCCGCGCCGCCTCGATGGCGGCCAGAATGTGCGCTTTATTCGACTCCCAGGCCAACGGGGTCTGATTCAGTACGGCGGCACCAACCTTAAGCAACTGCATTTTCGGCCACTTATTCGTTCAAGAACGTGCGCACCGCGCTTTCAAGTTCACGCACTTTGTTCTGAACCACGTCCCAAAGAATATCCGAATCGATGCGGAAATACTCGTGGGCGACTATATCTCGCATTCCAGCAATGCTTGACCAGTCAATGGTCGGCATCTGGGCGCGAATCTCGTCGGGCAATCGTTTGACGGCGATTCCGATGATTTCGAGATTCCGAACGACCGCATCGGATGTGCGGTCATCCGAGAGAAACGATTGTTGGGTCATGCCGGCCGTATAACGCCCGATCTTTTCGCAAGATTGCAAAACGTCTTGAAGATAAAGTTGCCAGTCACGAGACATATACGGCTTCCTGCTCGATTTGAGGGCGCATCTCGGGGCGCAGCGAGTTCAGCGTGACAAGATCTACGTGAACACCGCAAAGCCTCTCTAAATACGACTTGAGCTGCATGAACGGATCGAATCGCGCGCGGCCTTCGAACGCCACGAGAATATCCAAGTCGCTGTCGGGGCGCGCTTCATCGCGGGCGACAGAGCCGAAAACGGCCAATGCCTTCACTCCGAACTGCCGCGCAATATCCTCGCGGTGCGTGTTCAATACGTTGAGAGCATCTTGTCGTTTCATAAATTCCTTCAAGGATTGAGCCGTTTACGGAACACAACCAGATCATCGCCATCGGCATAGAAATCGGGCAGCACGTAGCCCCGCTCGTAGCTGTGCTTGACATAAAACTTCCGCGTTAAATCATAGTGCGGCAAGGACGAGGTCTCGATGAATAGAATTCGGCCGTTGCTGGCGCGGATGTCGTCCTCGACGTGCTTGAGCAGCTTGCCGCCGATGCCGCGGGCCTGCGTGTGCCGCGTCACCGCGATCCAGTAGAGATACCAGGAGCGATCGGTCATCGCCGCGGGGGCATAGTAGGCGAAGCCGAGAATCTGGCCGGCTTGGTCGAATGTGATCGCCCGATGCCCGTGCGCCTGATTGGCCGCGTGATAGTCGTCGAGCACCTCCCGCAGGGCCTGAATTTCCATCGGCTTGAAAACGCCGGTGGCTTCGGCCAGATCGATCAAGGCCAGGCTGTCGGCCGGCAGAGTGGGACGGATCATGGACGGCTCACGGGTTGGTCTCGCAACGGCGGCTTGCCAGCGCGGGCCGCTTTGGTAAGCTGCTCGTACCCAAAACATCGGCAAACCCTCATTCTACGCTACACCACGCGGAACCTGCCATGCCGAACGATGGATGGAAACAGCTTCTGGCCGGCGCCGCGGCGCTGGAGGCGGCGGGCAAGTATCCGATCGCGGCCTACTCTGAATTCATGCCGCCGCCGCGGCTGGGGATCAAGGCCTATGGCGGCGTCGATTCGCAATTGTGCCACGAAGCCGATCCTTGGGGCTGGCATGTCACGGAATACGAGGAGGCATTCGAGCTGCAGCCGGGCTTGGAGTTGTTGGCCCGCGAGCTGTTGCACGTAGCGCACCATCTTGGCCGCCGCGAGCCGGCACACGGCATCGCGGCGGCCAAATTGAAGGACAATCCCTACTGGCCGGTCGAACTGCACGACGCCGGCGCGCCGGACCAAGAGCGCTACCTGCTGCTCACTCCGCTGGCACTCTCGCGCACCCAGGACGACAAAGGGCGAGTACGCTGGACGCTCTTCGGATCGAGCGAGCAAGGCCCCGGCCGCGCGTTCTGGCGGAGCTTCTTTCTCTCTCCGAAGGAAGAGCTGCCGAACCACGCGGGCCCCGATTTTGTCCGCCGCCTGCTCGCCGCCGCCTATCACGAACCGGCCGACAAGCTGACCGATCTCCGTCGACTCGGATTTCGCATCATGCCGACCGAGGCCAGCGACGCGTTCCCCTATTGGCACGACGGGCCGCTCCCCTCTTGGGCAAAGCATTTTTTATGGAGCAAGGGCGATTCGCTCCGGGGAGTGAAGTATCTGCTCACGTTCAATCCGTTCGCGCGGCTGCCGGCGCCGGTGCGCAAAGCGTATCTCGCTGGCGCGCTCCACCTATTGCCATTCCCCGGCAGCCTCGTGTTTTGGGGCGCGCAGCCGTACGTAAAGCTCTCGAAAGTACTGCCGCTGGCAATGCACATTCCGCTGCTGCACTCGATCGAGCGCCATGAGGCGCCGCGCGGGATTCGCGTGCCGCAGTCGGGATGGATGCACGAGCCGCGCGCCGATGAGCCGACCTTCACGGGCTCGCACGGCCCATTGCGCAACACTTTCCACCGGACAAATCGCTGGGCGCGGATCCATCGCCATGACGACGAGCTGGCCGCGATCCACATCGGCGACAAAGAAGACAAAGTGGCTCACGTGCTCTTCAGCGCCGCGGCGGACGACATCGGCCTCTATGGCAAGCCAATGGCCCGCAATGCCCAGGTCTGGACGCCGGATTGCGAACTGCTGCTGGACGGCCCGCACGCTAGCCGGCAAGAACTGCTCTACGCGGCGAAATGCGTCTGCGGCGGCGGAAAATACGGTTATCGATTCGTCTATCCGGCGATGCGGATGGGGTCGCACGAGGTCTATTGGCACCGCCCGCTCGTCGCCTGGCTTGCCGACGACGGTCAACAGTGCAGCCTGCTCCCCGACGCGCCACTCGGTTATCTCACTGCTTATCGGGCCGATCGGCCGCAACTCGCCAAGCCGATCGAGCTTTGGCCGCGGCTATTGCGGCGCGGACCGCATGAGGCAGCCGTCTCGGCATTCGATCCCGAACACGATCATCATTACCATCGCACGACGGTCAATATCCACAAGCTGCTCGACGCCTGGCGGACGTTCGGACAGCGGCCCTTGGATCGCGGCTTTGCCCGCCAGTTGCTTACGCTCCCGCGGCACGAAACGCTCGAAGCTTGGCTCGCGGCCCTTCCCGTGCGCACGAACCATGCCGTCTCGGGCCGGCAGTTGGTCGATGAACTGGAGCTACGGCTTGGGCCGCCGACAGCTACGGGCGCCAACCATCCTCCGGCCGCGCGGAAGTCGCATTCGCTCACCTACGCCAAGACGGCCAAAAGGTCTTTTGAAGTCGCCTACTGGCGGACAATCGCCGAATTGGCGACCGGGCAATACGTGAACAAAGACAACGCCGATTGCGTGCTCGATCCACAGACGCTGGAGAATCTCGCACACGACCATCGCGATCTCGAGGCGCTGGGTGACCATATCCTGGAATACTACGATCGCGCCATCTCCGAGCAGAAAATGACGGGCAAGGCATTGGCCGGCGAGTTTCCCTTCGTCTGGCGGACCGATTTCGACTACGACTGGATGGGAGGCTGGAAGCGCAATCAAGCCGGCGAGACGCAAGAGCGCGATTTAGTTTGCATCATTCCCGGCCGCGACCGCCGGCAAGCAGTCATCATGGGGGACCATTACGACACGGCCTATATGGAAGACCGCTACGGCTACATGCACGGCGGCAAGGGACCGCGGCTAGCCGCGGCGGGGGCCGACGACAATCACTCGGCCACCGCCACACTGATGCTCGCCGCCCCGATCCTGATGGAACTCAGCCGCGCAGGACAACTGGCCTGCGACATCTGGCTCGTGCATCTCACGGGAGAAGAGTTCCCGGCCGATTGTCTCGGGGCGCGCCATCTCTGCGAGCGGCTTGTCGAAGGAAATCTGCAAATCCGCCTGACCAACGGTCGCGAGCGCGATTTGTCAAAGGTCCGCATCCGCGGGCTGTATGTGCTCGACATGGTGGCGCACAATAACGACGGCGAGCCAGACGTGTTTCAGATTTGCCCCGGCACCAGCCGCGAGTCGATGTGGCTGGCGTATCAGGCCCATTTGGCGAACGCCGCTTGGAACGATTCGGCGCCCCAGTGGAATAGCCGAGCCGGGCGGAAAAACTGCCGCCGCGGCAAGCGGAGCGCCGATCCGGCGAGAATTCCCGAGGTGGCCTTGCACCCGCAGCTCAGCGGCGAAGTGCGTCCCGCCTTCGATCCGCGAAGCACGCTCTTCAATACCGACGGGCAAATCTTCTCCGACGCCGGGGTGCCCGTCGTGCTGTTCATGGAAAACTACGACATCAACCGCCAAGGCTACCACGACAGCCACGACACGATGGAGAACATCGATCTCGATTACGGCTCCGCCGTGGCCGCGATTGCCATCGAATCGGTCGCCCGAGCGGCGACGGAAGCGATGCCGTGGGAGTGATTGTGCGGAAATCCTTGCTCTATTCTCCCGATCCTTTCCGAGCTAGAATTGAGAGGAAATGCATTTCGGAATAATCTGAAGGGAATTCGCCATGCTCGAGGAAGAACTTGAATTCTTCGCGAAAAATCGGGCTGAATGGCTCGCTAAGCACAGCGATCGAGTGGCACTCGTAAAGGGACGGCAACTCATCGGCATGTTCGACAACGAGCAGCAGGCCATCGAAGCCGGTGCGCGGCAATTTGGGCTCACGTCATTTTTGGTAAAACGAATCACAGCGGATGAGCCGCAATTCATTGCACCGGCGCTAACCTTAGGGCTTCTTCGTGCCGATCATCCATCGCGCGGTGTTTCATCCGATCATTGGGCCTGACGGCAAGCCGCTCGTTCTGCCCCCGCCGACGGGACTGCATCTCGCCGGTCCGCGCGTTCAGGTGAGTGTTGGCTTGGCGCAGTCTTTTGCCGAAGCCTTGCTGCTTCGAGGCGAAGTAATTCCTGACGCCGTCGTGGGTGACGCACTCGTTGATACCGGCGCTTCGCACACCTGCATTGACGATGCGGTTGCCAAGAACATGGGCCTCCCGGTAGTTGGAAGAATCAAAGTCGGTTCGGCTTCGCACCATTCAACAGAACAGAATCAATATCCCATTCGCATTGAATTCCTAGGGGCTGGAATTACATCGAACGTGCTTCAAGCGCCCGCCGCCGCGCTTGCCGCGCAAGGGCTGACGATGCTGATCGGACGTGACATTCTTCAGGAATTCCTCCTTGTTTATAATGGTCCCATCGGCCAGTGGACGATGGTCCTGGCCTAATGGTCCTGCTCCTCGTGGGAACTTCGTTTGATGACTCGCATGATATTCCGCGCCATGCTGGCAGGATCGTTGCTCCTTGCTTGCTGCGCGCCGGCTCGCGCTCAGACGGATCGAATCAAGGTCTATTCGGAGAAGAATTCGGTCCAAGGAACCGTCGAATCGATCACGCGAAACGAAATCGTAGTGTCGGTTCCGATGGCCGGGGCAAGGACCATTTCTTCCGGCGATATCGAATTGATCCTGTTCGCCGGCGACAATGCCTTGCAAAAAGCGCAGCTCGCCGCGACCAAGGGAGAGTTCAAGGATGCCGCCGATCTGCTCGAGGGAATTCGTCCCACCGAGTTGAATCGCGAGATGGTCCGCGCGGAGGTCGCCTATTGGAAGGCATACTGCGCCGCCAAGATCGCTTTGAGCGGGCAGAGCGAATCGGACGATTCGGGCGAGCAAAAAGACCCCGCCGCGGCCGCAAAACAGGCCGGCAGCGAAATGCTGGCATTTCTCAAGGACCATCCCACCACATATCACTATTACGAAGCGAACGAAATCGTCGGCGATCTGTTGATGGCGATCGGCCAGTATGAGAATGCTCAGAAATTCTACGATAAGCTGAGCGAATCTCCTTCCGCCGACGTGAAAGCACGCGCCGATTTGCTGCGCGGCCGCGCGATGCAAATGGAGGGGAAGTACGACGCGGCGCTGGCGGCCTATGATTCCGTGCTGAAATCGGACGTTTCGGGCAAACGCGGCGATCAGGAGCTGATCGAGGCCAAGATTGGCCGCACCTATAGTCTCGCGAGTTCCGGAAAGGTGGACGAAGCCGTCAAGCTGCTGAAAAACATCGTCGCCAATGCCGACGATGATGACACGGAACTGCTCGCCCGTACCTACGACGCCCTAGGCAACTGTTACCGTCAGCTCAAAGACAATAAGCAAGCGCTGTGGGCTTATCTGCGCGTGGACACGCTTTACGGCAGCGTCCCCGAGGCCCATGCCGAGGCGCTGGCCAATTTGGTTGTGCTGTGGGAAGACGCGAAGCATCCCGAGCGTGCCCGCGACGCCCGCGATCGTCTCCAGCAGCGCTATCCGTTCAGCCGTTGGAACAAGCAGATCCGCTGACGCGGCGTCAGGCGCGCGGATGGAATTGCTTGTGGACCTTCTTGAGCCGCGCCGGATCGACGTGCGTGTAGATTTGCGTGGTCGTGATGCTGGCGTGGCCGAGCATCTCTTGAACCTGGCGCAGGTCCGCCCCGCCGGCCACCAGATGGGTCGCAAAACTGTGCCGCATCGTGTGGGGCCCGATGGACGACGGCGCTCCGACGCGCGCCGCATACCGCTTCATGAGTTCCCAAATCCGCTCGCGGCGCAGCCGTCGACCCCGCCGCGATAAGAGTAGCCAGCCGGCATCCTGCCCAGCAGCTTCGACCAATTTCGGCCGCTCTTCATCCACATAGACTTGAACGGCGACCGCCGCGCGGCGATTGATGGGCACAATCCTCTGCCGGTCCCCTTTGCCGCGGCACAGACAGAAGCCTTCTGCGAGATGCACATCGTTCGTTGTCAAATCCGACACTTCCGAGGCCCGGCAACCCGTAGCATAAAGCAATTCCAAGAGCGCCCGATCGCGCCGCCAGAGCGTGTCGCCGGCAACGGGACTTGCGAGCAACCCATCGACGGCCTCGACCGAGAGAATCTGCGGCACCCGGTGCCAGAGCCGCTGGCTGCCAAGCAGCTCCGCCAGATTGTCGCGCAACACCCCTTCCAACTGCAGGTAGCGGAAAAACACTTTGAGCGAAACGATGTGCCGCGCGATGCTCGCCGCGGCGAGCCCGCGCTGGTGCAGCCAACCTGCATAGTCGGCCAGATCGCGGATCGAGAGCTTCGTCGCGTCGCGGGCGGCCAGCCACGCGGCAAACTTGGCCAGGTCGCGACGATACGCGGCCACCGTGTTCGCCGAGAGATGGCACTCCGTTCGGGCATAATCGACAAACGCCGCGATCCAGCGCACGGCCGGATTCGCGACCGGCTTCGGCATCGTTGGCCGCTTCAGTTTCTTGTCGGCAACCACGCTGTGCTCCGATTGTCACGAGGCACTCCCTTGGTGCATCGGCAATCGGCGAGGCGGGACTGGATGAAGCCTGATCGAAGCAGGCTAGTTGTAGCGGTCACGAAGGGTTTACCGGCGATCGTACTTCAGCGCCGTTTCGAGCTGATCGATCGCGACATCGACCGCTTTTACCGCATCGGCGCGGTGGCCTCCGAAATCATGGTCGGCGTCTTTCAGCTCTTTCCGTGCCTCGCGCAACTCGCGAATCGCGCGATGAAGATGCGGATGATGCTCTAATTCGTCCGCGTGGGCCGGTGTCGGTGCGATGCCGATGATCCCGTCAGTAAGCAGCGCCGATCCGGCAAGAAACGCGGTTCCCAACACGGCGACTCCCGCAACGCGTCCCCAAGCGCTCATAAATTGTTCCTTTTCAAGAAAGTTGACAACTCCCCTGCCCGCGATCCCCCCACGGTCAATAAACCCCACGAAATATGCGAAGTATCGCGAGGCGGCTGCGGCCAATTAACGCTGGATTGGCGGGGCGCCGACCGGGGCCCCCTCCGATCCAGCCCCGGCCACCTTTCTCGCACAAGCTGAATAAACTACGAACTGGATGGTTGTCGCCCCGCCGATTGGAGTCTGTTGCCGCGGACGCTAGAATGCTGGCTGCATTTTCGGTTCCCGCCCGTTCGACAGGGAGATCGCCGCGCCATGGAAGAGATCGAAGTCCCAACCGAGCATCTTCACGAAGCCATCCACCACGAGGCCCATCATTCGCAAGACAACTGGATCACGGCGGTTGCACTGAGCACGGCTTTGCTCGCCGCGCTGGCGGCGGTCGCCGCGTTGTTGAGCGGGATGAATGCCAACGAGGCCGTAATCGAACGGGTCACGGCATCCGATCTGTGGAGTGAGTTTCAGGCGAACGGGATCAAGCTGGCTATCCTTCAGGGCAACGCGGAGCTGCTCAAGATGAACGGCAAGCCGGTGCCGGAAGCGTTCCAAGCGAAAATCGACAAATACAACAAGGAAAAAAATCGCACGTCCAAAGCTGCAACGGAGAAGGAGCAAACTTACGAGGCGCGTCTCAGTCGCCACGAGAAGCTCGCGATGGGAGTGACGACGTTCCAAATCGCCATCGCAATTGCCGCGATCGCTGTCTTAACGAAGCGTCGCTGGTTCTGGTATCTCGGACTTGCCTTCGGCGCGGCCGGAATCGGCTGCCTGATTTATGCGCTGGCGTTTTCCTCCGTCGGCGAAGAAAGCACCGAAACCAAGCCGGAGCAAAAGGAAGGGAATGATAAGAGCAAAGACGCGAAGCCGTCGAAGAGTGAGTCGGGCGGAACCGAGAAATCATCCAAAGAAGTAAAAGAGGCAACGGAGAAGACGAACGACGGCAAGCAGCCCAAGACTGAGTCCAAATCCGGCGCGGGACTGATCGCTCCTCATGCCATCCGACTCGCCGCCGCAAATCTCGAAATGCCGCCCGCTTATTGCTGCTTCGATGTCGCGCTCGCGTCCTCTCTTGCCACCTGTCACTTGCCACTTACGACTGTTTCTCCGCCCCTTGTCCCCGTCTGCTAAAATGTCCACCAAGACCCTCTCGCTCCTTCCGCTCTCGCAGCTCACTTCCGGCCAAGAGGCCGACCTGTTCGCGCTTCTTTCGGCCAAGGAGGAATTGACCACGCGCGACGGCAAGCCGTATTTCAAAGTCACCTTCCGCGATCATGCCCGCGAGGTCAGCTTTCCGATCTGGAACGATTCCACCTGGGCCGCCGAATGCCGCCAGACTTGGCGGCCCGGCGGGTTCTACAAGCTGCGGGCTATTTACCGCGAAACGAACTACGGTCCGCAGCTCGATATCAAGAAGATTCGCGAGACGATCGACGCCGACGCGGCCGACGGTTTCGACCCGCTGATGTGCCAACCGCAAACGCGATTCGATCCGAAGGATATGTTCGCAGAGCTGGTCTCGATCGCCCGCGAGCGGATCGCCGATCCGGCGCTTCGCGCCTTGGTGACGGACATCCTCGAAGAAAACCACGAGCTTCTGCTCTCGCTCCCCGCCGCGACGCGAAACCATCACGCCTTCGTCGGCGGCTATTTGGAGCATGTACTCAGCGTTACGCGCACATGCGTGATGCTGGCCGACAAGTACGACGATTACTATCCCGACATGAAGCCGCGGCTCGACAAGGGGCTCGTTGTCGCCGGCGGCATTCTACACGATATTGGCAAGCTCCGAGAAATCCGCCAGGAACCGCAAGGGGCGGTCTACACAGCCGAAGGGGCGCTCATCGGCCACATGCTCCAAGGCCGCGACATTCTCCGCGAGGCCGCCGCCGGTCGCGGACTATCGGCCGAGACGCTGCTGCGGCTCGAGCACATCATCATCTCGCACCAGCGGCTTCCCGAATGGGGCTCGCCCAAGCCGCCCATGACCCCCGAGGCCCTCATCGTTCACTACGCCGACGACCTCGACGCGAAACTCCAGATGATGTTCACGGCCCTGCGCGACGACACCACGCCGGGACCGCTCACCTCCAAGAAGAACACGCTCTATCAACAGGTCTATCGGGGAGAAGGAATCGGAGAGCGGTAGTCGTAGGGTGCGTCAAGTCCGCGCGGACGCACCGGAACCTGCCGCGGAGGCTCATCTCGGATGCACGGTGCATCGGCGACGAGCCTCGACGCACCTTACGCTTTACGCAATCAGCATCGCTCTATCGCCGATTCGGGCCGTCGAGGCGGCTCGCCAGGTCGGCGAAGCTGCGGGCTTCGTCGCTGTGGCCTAGTTGGCGGTGCATGGCGGCTAGATTGCCGTAGGGAATCGCGAGGGCCCGTTCGTCGAGCGACTTGGCGGAAACGGCTTTGGCCATGAGATCGACCCCCTTTTGCGTCAACCGCAGACCCTCGTCGCGCTGGCCGGCCTCCCAATAGGAAATCCCCATCGCGACGAACGACTCGCCGTGCCGCCCGAGATTCGGAAGCGCCGATAACGGCAACGGTCGATCCAATAGCGGCACGGCCTTGTCGAAACAGGTGACGGCGACGGCGTGGTTCTTTTCCTGCGTGGCGTGGACGATGCCGAGGTGGGCGTAGAGCCGGCCGAAGAGATAGGCATCGTCGGCCGTCTGCTGGCGGTGCTTCGCCCCTTCTTGAAGATACGTGAGATCGACCGTCCCGTCGGCCAAGGAATGATCGCTTAAGCCGTGGAGCTGGTCGAGCTGACCGACGTCGAACAGCGCCAAGCCCAATTCCCACTCCAGCCGTTGACGATGGAGCGGATCGCCGGCCGCGTCGATCAATTTCGTGGCCGATTCGAGGACCCGGGCCGTCCAATCCGATGAATCCCACTTTCCCTGAATTCCGACGCGGGCGTCGAGCGCCCGGCGGGCGACGTGCAGCCGCAAGTCGTCGGCGGCCTGTTCCGTTTCAATCATGTTCTTCGCCAGTTCATCAGCCCTGGTAATCCAACGGGCGGCGATTTGCTCCTTCTGCTGCCAGACGCCAAAGGCAATGTCGCTGGCCGCGCCGAGGTGGGCCTCGACCAGCACGCGCTTGGCTTCGCGGCGGACGCCCGCGCGGCGATCGGCCGCCAGTTCCCCAGCCGTCTTGATCGCCGACAAGTGCAGTTCGATGGCTTGCTTGTAGTCATGGTCGGGCCCTTCGGCAGTCAAATCGGCGAGCGTGTTGAGTGCTTGCGCTTTCACGAGCGACGGCAGCTTCGCGTCCCCAAGCACCTGTTTTGCAATCATGATCCCGTCGGAATGACGATCCAAATGGCCAAGGATATCGGCCTTGCTCAACAAACACGGAGGCTGCTTTGGATCGAGCCGGAGTGCTTCGTCGATGGATTTCAGCGCATCCTGAAATCGGCCCATGCCGGCGAGCACCTGGGCACGCAGCCAATGCGCTCGGGCCGATTTGGGATCGAGTTCCAGTGCATAATCGAGATCGCGGAGGCTGCGGCGGACTTGCGCGTCGGAATCCGCCGCCGCGCGCATCACGAACGGCTCGGCGTCGATCGGCTCCAGCAGCATCTGAGTGACGAGCTTCGTTTCGGGAGCGTAGCTGAACAGGATGCCGCGCTCGGGGAACGATTCTCCCAGTGGCTGCCCCGTTTCGTCGAGCACGGGCACGGGAACAATCGCGTCGAGGTGCAGTTGCTTCGCCAAGATCTCCGGCTCAAACGGCTTTTCGAGCCGCACGGAGATCGAAGCAACGCGTCGGCCGGCCATCGTCACTTGCACGCGCCGATAAGGCTCGATTTTATAAATCCAGCGTGCCTCTCCCTCCTTGCCCGACGCGGCGACACCATCGCCCCACAGCTTGAGCAGGTCGTCGATCGTCGAAGCGCCGGGGGTGATTCCCTTGAATGCCGCCGGATCGATCGCCAAGGCCGGCAGCGGCGGCAGGTCTTCGATTCCTTTAAACGCCAGCCCATCGGGGGGCAGGACCGATTTTACGGCAGGCTTCGTTTCGTCCGACAAGACCGCGGAGCCGTCGGCCAACGGTTTGGAAAGCGGTTTCGTTTCGCGCCGCGGCTCTTTGTTCGCGGCCAATGCGTCGTCGGAATCGCTGGCCATCGCGGTGCCGGCTTCGTGCGCCGGTTCCGTCGAGGTCGGCTGCGGCTCGGCTTGCGGTTCGCGCTGCGGTGCGACACCGACGACAGGACCGACCGGGCGAAGCGCCGGTCCGACTGCTTTGCCGGCATCGGGCTGCTTCGACGCCGATGTTTCGCCCGATTCTTCGCTGCTGGTTTGCGCTGTCAGCGCGCCCAGAAACCAGACCGCGGCCGCGCAGCCAATCAGCCGCACGCCGAGTCGTGGACCCTCTGCCCAACTTCGGGCCGATGACGCTCTCACGCTCGTTCCTCCTGAACCATTGCGTGTGGCGCGGGCTGGCGACCCGCGGATTTGGCAAGTCAGGCAAGACGCCTGGGCCATAAACAAAATACACAATCCCGGCATCCTATGCTGGGACAAGAAAGATAGCGGCTGGCGCAGATCGGGTCCAGATCGAATCTCGCGTGAAATGCAGTCTCCATAATTCCATTCTTGGGCCAGCGAAACTCCCCTTGGGAAACTTTGGTCGCCGCGGCTATAATCCCGCCGCCGATCGGTGGCTTGAAGCCAGGGAGATCGGCGAATAATGGAGGTTCAAGGATGAACGTGCAACGAGCGTTGATCGGCGGGCTGGCCGCTATGGTGCTGGCCCTGTCGTCGTCGTCGGCCGAGGCGGGGGGCGGCGTTCGCGTGGGCGTGGGAATCGGGATCGGCATCCCGGCCTATCGGCCGTATCCGTACTACGGCTATCCGTACTATCCGCCGGCGTATTACTACCCGCCGCCGTACTACTCGTATCCGTATTATCCGCCGCCGACCGCATACTACGCTCAGCCGGCCCCGGGCTATGCTCAACCTGCGCCTTCGTACTACCAGCCAGCCCCGACGAACACGCAACCCGCGCCGACGTATTCACAACCAGCGCCGGCAACTTCCCAGCCGGCTTTGCAATCGACGCCGTCGTCTTCTGCATATCCGCTGCCTCCACCGAACCCGACGCCGGTGCCGAGTCGGTAAGTTCATGCGCGACGTGCGTTTTCCGACGGTGGCAGCGTCGGCCACGCGGGCAACGCCAGCAGCGTCGGGTGGTGCGTGATTAAGTGTTGCTGATCCTTTCCAGCAGTTCGGCCACGGTCCAGGGATGATCGGCCAAACCCGTAGCCATCGCGGGGGTCTGCCCATTCAGGCTACGATGTTTCCGGCAAAAGTTGTAGTGGGCAAAATAGAGGGACAGGGCTGCTTCGTGGTTTTCCCATCGCTTTGAGAAGCAGTAGGTGAGGCGGCCCATTCTCTTGATGAAGCAGCGCATCGACCCGTTGGCACGCTCAGTGTGCGACGTGCAAATCCGATCTTGATCCGGGTTGCCCCAGATAACTTCTTTCTTGATGCTGGTTATTTTCGGTGGGCTGTACTGGCGCTGCTCGGTTTGGGTCTGATTACCGAATACCTTGACGATCACTCCGTAGTCGGCCGCATCCCCTAAGTGACGCGGAATCGAGGACTGATATGGCGTATATCCGTCCGTCGAAACCTGAAATCGGCCGTTCGTCGCCGTTCGCAGCTTGCCGCAGAATTGATCGGTGTCGTTTGGGGTGCGGCGGCCTAAATGCCAAGCGACCACCAGCTTCGTCGTGCGCTCGACAGCCGTAAAACAATATGAATCTCCAACCGGACCGCCAACGTAGCC
>DASZFO010000132.1 GCA_035939775.1 Pirellulales bacterium
AAACCGGTATACTCGACATACTCGTTGCTCCACAAAAAGGGTTTTGGGTTAACCACACTCGTAGTAAACCCTAGGAGCAACGAGCTTTCATCCTCATCTACAGCTTTTTGATGATCTGCGAAAATCTGCGCAATCTGCGGCTCTCTCACCGCGTCGCAGCGAGAGCCAATGCTCCGTGGACGACGACTTCTTCGCCGAGCTGCGCGTGAAGGATTTCGTAGGAGCGTAGCAGCGGGGGGAAAACGTAACGCTCGACTTCGCTGCGGAGCGGGGCGAAGAGCAGCGATTCGCCGATTTGCGAGACGCCGCCGCCGATTACTACTACGTCCGGCGAGAGTAGCGTGGTCGCCTGCGCGATGGCCCAACCGAGCACTTGGCAGGCGTGGTTGAGCACATCGAGCGCGATTTGATTGCCATCGGTGGCCGCCTGAGCGACGAGCTTGGCGGTCACCTGGTCGAGCATGCCGTCGGCCCGGCTCAACAGGTCGGCGGCAAACTCCTCGGCGACCTCTTCGACATCGATCATCCGCTGCCGCAGCTCATCCGGCCTCGTCGAACCGGTTTCATCGCGGAGCGAAGCGAAAGGATGATAGATCGGATCGGCCAACCGCGACTGCGCCGCCGCGGCGATTCCCCAGCCGCTCGCCAACGATTCGACCGTCTGATCCGGGCGGTCGGCGTGCAGGCCCGGACGGAGATGGCCAATCTCGGCCGCCGCGATGCCGTGCCCCCGATAGATTTGCCCGTCGATGATGAGCCCACCACCGATCCCGCTGCCAATCGTCATGTAAAACACGACCCGCCGTCCGCGCCCGGCCCCAAACCGCGCCTCAGCCAATCCGGCCACGTCGCAATCGTTCCCCAACACGGCCGGCAAGCCGAACGTTCGCTGAAACCAATCGACCAGAGGGAAATCCTGCCAGCCCTCAACCTGATGGCTGCGAATGATTCGCCCCGCAGCCGATTCGACCGGGCCGCCGAACCCGATCCCGATCCGTGCGATTGGATAGCGGCGAAGCAGCGCCGCCGTCGCCGACTCGACTTGCGCCAGAATGCCAACCGCCCCGCCCGCCGGATCAATTTCATGCCGATCGAGTGCGACCAGCGGCGATCCATCCCCGGCCCCAACGCCAAGCTGCAACTTCGTCCCGCCGATTTCAATGCCGAGGAACATGAGAGGTGTCGAAAGTCCGGAAGGACGCGAAGTTGCAAACGAAGATGAACGTGCTTCACAATTTGATCGCATCCATCGCGTCCGCCTTTCATCTCCCTAGCGACTTGCGTCCGCATTGGCGGTCTTGCCAAGTTGGCTGGGCTTGGTGCCAAGCCAGATCTGCTCGCCGTGCTCCTTGAATCCGAGCACGACTGCTTCGACCGCGCTACCCAATGGCGGGTACTCGGACGGCGTCATCCGACCAACATCTTTGAAGTCAGTTATCTGAATCAGACCGTCAAAGGGCACGTTCTCAATAGTGGCGAACACACCGAAGGGACGGTGCTCCTTCACACAACACCAGACATGCGTACCAACTGGCAAGGAATGCTTGACAGCGTTCCAAGCGTCATCATCTGTCATTAATTCGATCTCCTCGATGTATCGCTTAGTCGTCTGAGTCACTTCGCATACCGTCCTTCTTGATTGATCCTGGCATACACGTCATTGAGCACCCAGTGGAAGAGCGCGAGGTGAATGCTTTCAACCATGCCCATGTCGTTGATCGGAACGTGCAGTCCGTGGCGCGCTAGCTTACGGAGTCGGCCGCCATCGTAGCCGGTCAGGCCGAGCGTGACCAAACCGTGGCGGTTGGCCCAGTCCACGGCGGCGAGCACATTCGGGCTATTTCCCGAGCCGCTGATGCCGATGGCTAGGTCGCCCGGACGGCCGAAGTTCATCAACTGCTGGACGAAGATTTGCTCGTAGCCGCAGTCGTTCCCCACGGCGAGAATCCAGCCGAGATTGTCGGTCAGGCTCATCACTTTGAGCCGGCGCTTCGATTCGTCGCGGAGGTGCTCGTGCCGCAGCAGGCTCTTGCCAAGGTCTTCGCTCATGTGCGTGGCGCTCGTGCCCGAGCCGCCGTTGCCGAAGACGAACACGAATTGCTCGTCGCGCCACGACTCGAACACGAGATCGGCCCAGACGCGCATCGCGGCCTGATCGATCCGGGCCAATTCCTCGCTCATCCGGTCGAGATACGCGGCGGCATCCAGCTCTGCTCCCAACATCAAGCTGATCTCCTGTGAATGAAGTCGATTGGTTATTCTACTTGCAAGCCAAGTCCATTCACAGCGGGTGCCATGGCCACTGCTCTGAGTGGCCATGTGCCGACACAGTCCATGCCCACGCCGACCCGCTGGCGGGCCCAGAGGGCGCCCCGCCCCGCGTGGGCATGGCACCCAAAGTATCAATACAGCATTGACGCACAAGCTCATTTACAGCCGCAAAAGCGCGGGAAACTTTCATGCCGACGAAATCAAAACCGGTCGTGCCCGGCGCTTCCGCGGCGCTCTGGCTGCTGCTGGCGATAAACCTGTTCAACTTCATCGACCGGTATGTATTGGCCTCGGTGTTGCCCAAGATTGAGACGGACTTTCACGCGAGCGGCTTTCAAGCCGGGGCGCTGCAGACCGCGTTTCTCGTGAGCTATATGCTATTCGCCCCGGCGTTTGGCTGGATGGGAGATCGCTTCGGACGATGGCGAATCATCGGGCTGGCCGTGATCGCGTGGAGCCTGGCGTCCGGCGCTTCGGGCTTGGCGACCGGCATCGGGATGATGCTGATTACGCGGATGTTCGTCGGCATTGGCGAAGCGGCCTACGGACCGATCGCCCCGACGGTGATTGCCGATCTGTATCCCGTCGAGCGGCGCGGCCGAATGATGGCCTTTTTCTATGCCGCGATCCCAGTCGGAAGTGCGCTGGGCTACGTGCTAGGCGGACTCGTTCTCAAGGCGGGCCACAGTTGGCATTGGGCGTCTTTCCTCAATTGGCATTGGGCGTTTTTCTTGGTCTTGCCGCCAGGCATCGTGCTCGGACTGATCTGCTTTCTCATGCGCGAACCCGCGCGAGGGGCCGTCGATCCTGAGGGCATCGTGCAAGTGGACGTTCCCAAAAAAATCAGATTCGCCGCGTATCGGATTCTGTTCAAAACACCGTCTTACGTGTTCAACACGGCCGGCATGACGGCAATGACATTCGCTCTGGGAGGCATTGCGATCTGGATGCCGAAATATATCGTTTGGCGGTCGGCCGTGGCCGGTTCGCTAAACATGGCCGACCAACAGGCAGTGGATGCGGCGTTGGCGGGTGCGAATTCCATGTTCGGCCCGATCATTGTCGTCGCCGGACTGTTTGGAACGGTGTTGGGAGGCTTGGCGGGAGATTGGCTGCGGCCTCGTTATTCCGGCGCCTATTTCCTTGTCTCCGGCGCGGCGATGGTGCTCGCGTTTCCGTTGTTTCTCGCGCTCCCCGTGACGCCGTTTCCCGCCGCGTGGGTGTTGATATTCATCACGAGCGTCTGCCTGTTCTTCAACACCGGCCCGACGAACACGATTCTGGCAAACGTCACGCACCCCGCGATGCGCGCGACGGCTTATGCCTTGAACATCTTCGTGATTCATCTGCTCGGCGACGCGATCAGCCCGCCGCTGATCGGCGGGATCAATGATTTGGCCGGCGGAAACATGGATGCCGGGTTTCTTGCGATCTCGATCACGATTCTGATCAGCGGGCTGTTTTGGCTCTTCGGCGCCCGCTATCTGGCCCGCGACACGGAATTGGCGCCGACGCGGCTCGACGTTGAGAAAAACAAGCCGTCAACGTGAGTCGATGAACAGATGCGGCGCACTGTTCGCAGAATCCGGTGGCTTATGCCAACGGCTCGGTAACCTGACTTGTCGCTTGCAACTCGGCACCGGGAAGGTCCGCCGCCATTTGCCGAATCTCTTCTGTGATCTTCATCGAGCAATACTTTGGGCCGCACATGCTGCAGAAGTGCGCGCTCTTGAAGACATCCTGCGGCAGCGTTTCGTCGTGCATTCGCCGAGCGGTCTCGGGATCGAGCGATAGGCGGAACTGTTCGTTCCAATCGAAAGCGAAGCGGGCTCGGCTGAGCGCGTCGTCGCGATTGCGGGCGCCTTTGCGATGCCGGGCCAGATCGGCGGCGTGGGCCGCGATCTTGTAAGCGATCACGCCTTGTTTCACGTCCTCCCGATCCGGCAGACCGAGATGCTCCTTCGGAGTCACATAGCAGAGCATCGCCGCGCCGCTCCAACCGGCCAGCGCCGCCCCGATCGCACTCGTGATATGGTCGTAGCCCGGAGCGATATCGGTAACAAGCGGGCCGAGCACATAGAACGGCGCCTCGTGGCACCAGTCGATCTGCCGTTTCACGTTCATATCGATCTGGTCCATAGGGATATGGCCGGGACCCTCGACCATCACTTGAGTGTTCCGTTGCCAGGCTCGCTCGGTCAGTTCGCCGAGCACCTTGAGTTCGGCGAATTGGGCCTCGTCGCTGGCGTCAGCAATCGAGCCGGGGCGGAGGCTGTCGCCGAGACTCCAGGTGACGTCGTATTCGCGCATGATGTCGCACAGGTCGTCGAAATGCGTGTAGAGCGGATTCTGCTGGCGATGGGTCATCATCCACTTCGCGATGAGCGAGCCGCCGCGGCTGACGATCCCCGTGACGCGATTCATCGTCAGGTGCAGATGCTCGAGCAGGATGCCGCAGTGGATCGTGAAATAATCGACCCCCTGCTTGGCTTGCCGCTCGCACATGTCGAGAAAATGCTGCGGCTTCATCTCCTCGATGTCGCCTCCCAATTCTTCGAGCATTTGATAGATGGGCACCGTGCCGATCGGCACGGGCGAGGCGTCGATGATCGCTTGGCGAATGTGGTCGATGTCGCGGCCCGTGGAGAGGTCCATGACCGTGTCGGCGCCGAAATGGACCGCCGTGTGCAACTTCTCCAACTCTTCATCGACGTTGCTCGTCACCGCCGAGTTGCCGATATTGGCGTTGATCTTCGTGCGGGCGGCGATGCCGATCCCCATCGGCTCCAGCCGCTTCTGAAGATGGACCTTGTTGGCCGGGATCACCATCCGGCCGCGAGCGACTTCATCGCGGATCAACTCGGGCTCGAGGTCACATCGTATTCGCGCATGATGTCGCACAGGTCGTCGAAATGCGTGTAGAGCGGGTTCTGCTGGCGATGGACCATCATCCACTTGGCGATCAACGAACCGCCGCGGCTGACGATGCCGGTGACGCGATT
>DASZFO010000133.1 GCA_035939775.1 Pirellulales bacterium
GATCGCGTAGCCGTGGTGCGGGCCGGCCAGCAGCGTCCGCAAAATGAGCAGATCGAGACTTCCCTGAAGCAGAGCGTTCTTTGGACGGTTTGCAGACACAACTCGCTCCCCTAGAATGACAAGGGCGAGGTTATCATTCTCCCCTAGAATGTCAAGGGGACAGCTTGCGATTTCTCAGGTTATTGCCCGGATTAAACGTGTCGCAACCCTGGTCACCAGAGGTAACCGTCTCTCCGGAGCTGGCCCGATTGCTGATCGTCGGTCAGTTTCCGCAGCTCGCACCAATCGCGATCGAGTCCATGGGATTCGGCTGGGACAACACGGCGTATCTTGCGAATGGACGTTACGTCTTTCGCTTTCCACGGAGGCAACTTGGGGCCGATTGCCTGGAATGCGAGATCCGCGTGCTTCCCTCTCTGGCCCCGCACCTCCCCCTCCCGATCCCGAATCCAACGTTCATCGGCACGGCGACTGAACAATTTGCCTGGTTGTTCGCCGGATACCAGCGCATCGAGGGCCGCACAGCGTGCAGTGCCCCGCTCGACGAATCGCAACGAACGTCGGCAGCCCGGCCACTCGGCGAGTTTCTGGCAGCGTTGCATGCTCTTGATCCGAGAGTCGCCGGCGAATGGGGCGCGCCGCCGGACCTTCTGGGACGGCTGGAACCGACTCGCCGCATTCCGCTGGCCCACAAGCTTCTGGAGGAAGCCGCCCAGCTCAACCTGATTTCCGATCGAGCTCGCTATGAGTGGCTCATTGAAGAAACGGCGACATCAAGGCCCCCGCAAGCCACGGCGCTCGTTCACGGCGATCTTTATGTTCGGCACATTCTGGTCGATTGCGAAGCGCGGCCGAGCGGCATTATCGACTGGGGAGATGTCCATCTCGGTGACGTGGCCCTCGATCTTTCGATTGCCCACAGCTTTCTCCCGCCTTCGGCACACGAAACATTCCGGTGGGCTTACGGCCCGATCGATGATGCCACCTGGCGGCTGGCGAGATTTCGTGCTCTCTTGTATGGCCTGCAACTTGCGAAGTACGGCCATCTCGTCGCTGACGGCGACCTGCGACGCGAAGGACTGTGGATGCTGCAAAACGTAATCGAACAGTAACCTCGCGTCTTGTGGTGCAGGCGCGAAGCCTGCACCGCAAATTGGGGCTGCCCATCGGGTCCTCTATCCCCGGCTGTGCTGCACGAATAAAATGTCGCGACGGGCTGTCGAGTGCTTCCAGGGGATCAATCATGGCAATGACAGAACGCGATCACGTCGCCGCGACGGAGGACGCGAAGCGCGGCCAGGCTGCCGACCGATGCACCAGTCGACCTCGCCGGCGCCGCTTGCTGGCCGGGGGATTGCTGATCGGTCTTCTTTTGCTGGCCTTCGCGCCGCAGATCGTGGCATGGTCGGCGCTGAGGCACCACTTGCCACGCCTGAGACTTCGCGGGTTCCAAGAAGAGATTCGCGTCGGCAGCGCATCGCTGTCGTGGTGGGGACCGATCGAGCTATCGGAAATTGAGCTGGATTCCTCCGATGGCAAGCCGTGTGTGACGGTCAAGCGGGTGACGGAAGACCGGGGCGTCTGGACGCTGCTGTTTCGCCGGCAGGAGCCACTGCACGTCCGCATTGAAGAGCCCGTCGTCACACTGCTGGTGCGGCCCGGGGGAAGCAATCTCGAAGATGCCTTCGCACCCGTCAAGGCGCATCCCCGTCCCTGGCGGCCGAATCGCGAACGATCGTTCGACGTAGTCAACGGGAGGATTGAAATCACCGATGCGACAACGGGTCGAACGGCCGAATGGAGCCACGTGGGGCTACATGCGAAAAGCGAGCCGGGGCAGACTGTGCCGGCTCATCTGGAACTCACGGCGAAATCTGCCGAGGCCCCCGAGGCGAAGCCGCTGCGCCTCGTGTTCAACCAATCAGGACTCGGGCTCGAAACGCTGGCGTCTCAGAGGGCGTGGGACGCGAAGCTCGAAATGGCAGATTTGCCGATGGCGGCCTTGGGGCCACTTCTCGGCCGGTTGATACCCGATCTCGAAATTTCAGGAACCGTGACTGCCGAAGTTGATTTGCACTCGAACAGCGACGCAAGCGCGACCACGACCGGCCTCACGGGGGCTGAATGGACGCTGACGACCAGGGAATTGCAGTTTGGCTGGCCCAGCCGGATCGGCGCCGATCGTCCGATGCTGGGAGAAATACGTTTTGAGGGGAAAATCAGCGCCGACAGCGGCGAATGCCGCGTCGAGCGTCTCTCGCTCGTCACCGACGTCGGTCGGCTCACAGGAAGCGGCGCCTTTCCAATGAGTGTGGCCGATCCGGCGGAAGGACAGCGGCACGATGGCGCTCAACCGCGCGATCGAGATTTTACGTTGGAAGGTGAAATCGACCTGGTCGGGCTCGCGCAGCTCTTGCCCTCGACGCTGGCCTTGCGCGAAGGCGCCAGCCTGACGGAAGGGAAAGTCGTCGTTCACGCGGCAAGCCGATCGCGTGACGGCCGCACGGGATGGAGCGGCCGTGTCGAGACTCCGCGACTTGCGGCTCGGCTGGGAGGCGAAGAGATCGCGTGGAATGAGCCCCTCGAATTCCGGTTCAACGCGCACGCCGAAGGCGATCGCATCGAATTCGATGAGCTGGAATGCCGCTCGGAGGTCGTCCACCTCACCGGCCGGGGAAACAGCCGGAATGCACATCTTGAGGCCGGGTGCGACTTTGAACGTCTCGCGGCGCGGTTCCGGCAGTTCTTCAACGCCGATTCCTTTGAGATGCATGGAACGGCGACGGCTGCCGTCGATCTCGAGCGCCATCCCGAACGCGGGCTCATCTTCAAGACTAGGGGCGATGTCGAAAATCTCTTGCTGCGCCGGCAGGTAACGACGATGGTCGACCGCCGCCGTGGCGACATTGAGCCGATCAATGTCGAGGCGCCGGCCGAATCGCTCCCGCCGCCGGGGCTGCCGGTTGACCGCCGCGGAATGCGACTCCAACGGCGGGCCGAGCGCGAAGCGCAGCGAGACGCCCGCCGCCGCGAAAACGAAGCCCGAAAAATGGCCAAGGAGATGGTTGCCGTGCCGGTTGAGGAATGGAGAACTATCTGGTCGGAGCCGCGGCTCGAGCTCGTGAGCGACGGCCGATTCGTGCGCGAAAGCAACCTGATCGAATTGAACCGGGTGGAGGTCGCTTCCGACGGCGTCTACATCTCGGCCAGCGGAAGCATCGCTGAACTCTTCTCGCGATGCGTGGTTGATCTCGACGGCCAGGCCGAATGCGACATGGAGCGCATCGTCGAACGGCTGCGCGAAGTCGTCGGCCCGCACCTTCACATAAAAGGAAAAGAGAGCCGTCGCTTTGCCATCCACGGACCGCTGCGCGCGCCGGGAATGCCGGCCGGGACCGGGCCGCTCGTACCGTCTGAGCTCACTGCGAAGGGCGCCCTGGCCTGGAGCAGCGGCAATCTTTTCGGCCTGGCGGCGGGGCCAGAGGAAATTGAACTGGCCCTCGCCGATTGTGCGCTCACGATGCGACCGCTCGAGCTGGCCGTCAGCGGCGGCAAAGTCACGCTGGCCCCCCAGGTGCTTCTGGGCGACCGTCCCGCGATGCTCGCGGTTCCCGCGGGGCCGGTGATTGAGAATGTCGAGCTGACCGACGAAGTCTGCGATTCGTGGATGAAATACATCAATCCCATTGTTGCCGAGGCGACCCGCGCCCAGGGACGGTTTTCGCTTGATCTCGACGAAACACGCTTAGCGCTGGCCGACCCGGCCTCGGGCGAAGTGAGCGGCCGGCTGCAAATCGACAGCGGCCGGCTTCTTCCCGGTCCCCTGTTTGCCGAGATCAGCGAGCTGATCGGCAGGATCGCTTCCGCGATTAGCCGCAACCCGCCGCGCGATTTGCTTGGGATCGACCGGCCGCTGGTTGAAATGGATCGACAAACGGTCGATTTCAAGTTGCAGGGCCGGCGGGTCTATCACAGCCCGGTCGAGTTCAAAGTCAGAAGCCTGCTCGTCCGCACGCACGGCTCGGTGGGAATCGATCAGACGCTTGATGTCATTGCCGAAATTGCATTTTCCGACGAATTCGTCAGCCGAGCGAAGATTCTGGCGCCGCTTGCGGGCCGCACGCTCGAGATACCGATCCAGGGGACGCTCCGCAAACCGGTCATCGACCGCGGCGCAATCGGCCAGTTGCTTAAGAAACTCGTCCCGAGTGCCGTCGAGGGACTCATCAACAACGGGATTCAGAAGATCATCGAACGCCGACAGTAGGTGTTCACACGTAGCGGAACTCGTGAGAGTTCCGTCGTAGCGTGGATGAGCGCGCTAACGCGGCTTCCTGATGAACTTCAGCGTCTCTTCGCGAATGGCCGAGCTGGCGATCGATTCGGCGATTTCGAGGGCCGCCTCCTTTTTGCCTCCGCGACAGAGCCGGCCGGCGACCATAAGGGCCGCCTCGTCCCGGACTTCCCAGTCACCGATCGCATTCAGGGCCTGCTTGGCCCAATGCACCTCGCCGACGTTGGCGGCATCGAGGGCAATCGCCGAGAGCGCGTCCTGTTGCTCGTGCACGACCGGGATTTCGAGGGCGGTCGACAACTGGCTTTCGTAACTTGCCGCCCGTTTATTGACAGGTGCGAACGGCTCGAAATCGCTCTTGCTGCACCCCGCGAGGCTCAGCAGCACGACGCCAACCGTCGCCCCGATGCTACGTCGCCGCATGATGATCTTTCTCACCGTAACTTGCTCCTCACAATGGATACGAGTTCTTTACTATGTGGCCATTGCGAATCAAGCGGTGCAGGGGATCGGCGGGAATGAGGCTGCGGATCGGGCGTCGAGGGAAACGGATCTGCACAAGATGCCTGATTTGTCGGTCAGGAGAGATTTGCCTCGGAATGACGAGATCGCACATTCAGCGTCATATTCTCGTTCCCAGGCTCCGCCTGGGAACGAGGATATCCACGGCAATTCGCAAAATCGAGAATTTCATAGACAAAATTGTTTGCCCGACGGTATGCTTACAGCATGAGAACCATCGACTACATCTACCGTTTCGACCCCAAGAATCCCAGCGTCAAACCCCCTCCCGCCGATCCGGAAGACGCACGCCGCAGCCTCGAGTCGGGAAATCGACTTTTTTCCGAATGGATGCGAAGCTGCCGGACCAGCACTTTTTCCACCGGCGAGCCGCGGTACGTGGTGCAGTGCAACGGCCTGGAAGTCGGCATGGTGCGGGCTTACGGCGAAATGCCGAAGCAGGCCCCGTTCGCCGTCGTGGTCGGCTGTTCCGATGCGCGGGTCCCGCCCGAGATGCTGTTCGGCCAGGGATTCAACGACCTGTTCGTGATCCGCGTGGCCGGCAACGTGCTGGCGGACGAATGCTGGGGGAGTATCGACTACGCCCTCAACATCCTGGCCGACAGCATCAAGCTGGTGGTCGTGCTCGGACATTCGGGATGCGGGGCGGTGACCGCAGCGGTGGATGCATATCTGAACCCGCTGCGGTATTCTTCGGCGCGGACGACGTATATGCTGC
>DASZFO010000134.1 GCA_035939775.1 Pirellulales bacterium
GCGCTGAGCGCGATCGAGAGCGGCTCGAGCACCGGGGCCTTGGCCACCAGCGACGGCGTGGCGGTCGAGAGGGCCATCGTCACGTCGTTCCAATCCTCGCCGCTCATCTGCTCGATCGAGGCGTTGTACTCGACCATCACCTGCTGATGTTTGGTGTCGGTGCGGGCGTTATACGAAGGAGACCAGTTGGCCCCATCGACCAGATAGCGAAGCCGCAGCTTGCCCCCGGCCTCTTTCAGATTGACGAACACGACGGCCTCGCGGATCGTCTTGGCCGAACCGCCGGTCAGTACCTCGCGCTGGCGGTTGAGCGTGTTGAGCTTGTCGTTCAAGTCGCGCAATTCAAACATCAGCTTCATCACTTTTGTCGAAATAAGCTGTCGCTGGTCGAAAATGAAGGATGTTAGTGCCTTGAGCGTCTCTGCGTTCAACACTCCCTTCGTCAATTCCGCGTTCGCAGTCGGAGCGGTGAATTGCTCGAGCTTGTTCAGGTAAGCCGTCTCGGTGTTCAGCAGCGTGGTCTGCGCGTTGTTCATTTGGACCGAATCCTGCACGCCGCGAATCTCGTCGTCCAGCTTGCGGACTTCTTCGCGCACGTCCTGCTCGACCGGCCGGATGCGATACAGCACGCTGCGGACCTCGACCCCGTCCGCGCTCTCGGCATACAGGCTGGCCGGCTGCACCCGTTCGGGCAGTTCGGTGACAACCACCTCGCGCAAGCCCGCTGGGCCGGGCACCTCGATCAACCGAGTGACGAGCGCTTGCCCGCGATAGACGGTCACCTCGTCGAGCTTGCCTTTGGTCGAGAATGAATCGTCTTTGGGCTTTGCGTCGTCCTTCTTGGCGGCAGGATCGTCCGCACCGCGCCCGACGGAAGCGAAGGCCAGCGTGGAAAACAGACACACCACGGGAATGAATCGGCGAACGGCGTTCATAGTGGGCGCTCCTCAAAAATCGTGTCCGGGATGAAACAACGGGATGGTGAATTCCCACGACTTAGACGTATCATAGCCGCGGAAAGTTTCCGGCGATTGACAGATCGCCCTGCATGTTACAGCCGCGTTACAAGCACGGCGGATGCGGCCGGAAGACAATCACACGCGCTTGCTCAACCGATCCGCCAGCCGGCGCAGGGCGCTGCTGTGGTCGTCGAGCCCGATATGCGCCTGGATCAGGCTCATGCCATTGGTGTCGGCCAGGGCGCGGCGGAGCGCTTCGTCGAACTGGCCTTCGGTGCGAACCTCGTAGCCGGCGCCGCCGTTGAAGATTTGCGGCAGCTTATGGTATTGCCACGGGTTGATGTCGTTGAAGTTCCCCGGATGCAGCACCCGCTCGGTGCCGTAGCCGCGATTGTCGAGCACGATCACGATCGTCGGGAAGCCGTGCCGGACGATCGTCGACAATTCGTTGCAGGTCATTTGGAACGCCCCGTCCCCGACAATGGCGATCACGCGCAGCGTCGGCTGGGCGACCTGCACGCCGAGCGCCGCGGGCACGGCAAAGCCCATCGACGTGTAATAGGCCGGGGAGATGAACGTCGTGCGGGTGCGGACGACCAATTCCGTCGCCGCGAACAGCGCGTCTCCCACGTCGGCGATGATCGCCGTGTCGTCGGTCAAGGATTCGTTCAGCCGGGCCATCAGGCGGGCGATCGTGATCGGGGCGTCGGGCTGGAGCTGAAACCGCTCGTCCCGGCGCTTTGGCGGCGATGGGAGAGGGCGAGCCGGCGGCCTCGGCCGAGCCGCGGCGAGCGCCCGGATGAAATCCGGCAGCAGCACGCCCTGGAAATGATGATGCCGAATCCGGAGCTGCTCGCTCGTGGCGTAAATGCAATTCGCCGAATTGAGGTTGGCAGTGAAGACGCCGAGATTCAGATCGGTCATGAACGTGCCGAGCAAGATGACGCAATCGCTCTCCTCGACGAACGTCGTCACCTCCTCGTGCCCCATCGCCCCTTCATACAGGCCGACATAGAGCGGGTGCAATTCGCTGATGACGCTCTTGCCGAGAATGGTCGCGGCGAAGGCGATGTTCGATCCCTCGGCCAGAGCCACCACGTCGTCTTGCAGACCGAACCGATGGATCTCGACCCCGGCTACGATCACCACCCGCTGGCTGCGATTGATCCACTCGATCGCTTCGGCGACTGCCTCGCTCAGTGTTTCCGGTTCGCTCACCGGCTCCAGCGAACGGAACGGATAGGGCACGTCGGGGACGACGTTCACCATGTCGCGCGGCAGCTCGATATAGACGGGGCGCTTCGTGCGGGCGGCCGTGTCGAGCACGCGGTCGATCTCCCGAAACGCGGTCGAAGGCTCGGTCAATTCGGCGCACGCCGCGCAGATCTTCTCGAAGACTTCTGCCTGGGTCCGAAAGTCCTTCACCTTATGGTGCAACAGCGGATTATTGATCCGCTCGCGCATCCCGGGCGAGCCGCTAATGACGACCACGGCGGATTTTTCCGCATACGCCCCGGCGATCGAATTGCACAGGCTCAATCCGCCGACGCAATACGTCACGCAAACGGCCCCCATCCCGTTGACCCGCGCATAGGCGTCGGCGGCGAAACCGGCGCAATCCTCGCGCGTGCAGCCGACCATATTGATCGGGCTCTCGTCGAGCATGTGGTAGAAGCTGAGGATGTAATCCCCAGGAATTCCGAACACATCGCGAATGCCGTAATCCTGCAGGCGGCGGATGAGATACTCGCCGATCGACAGCCCGGCGAGGGTCGTGGCGGCGGAAGTCGCCTGGGCAGCGGCGATGCGCGAACGCGACATGGCAGACCCTTGATTTTGTGCTCTTCAAGCTCCGCGCGACGATTCCTCATGCGGCGTGTGAGGAACGCATTCGCCGGGCTCCTCGTCCTCGGGATCGCGGCGGCCGCGGCGAATCGCAAGCGCCGTCAGCCAAACCGCCAGGAAAATTGCCACGCATACGATCGTGGTCAACGAGCGGAGCAGATTATGATTTCGCAAAAAATCGCCGACTGCAAGATAGATTCCCCACACCACGAGGCCGCACACGATCCACGGGATGATTTGGCGGTGGGGCTTATTCTCGGGCATAATCGAGCGCAGAAAGGACAGAAAGGAACTGTGAACCAGCCGTCCATAGTAACCATAGCGGCCGCCAGAGAAGAAGCAAGCCAAGATGGGGCAAGCGGTTCGGCGCGTCGGGCATGACGCGGCGGCGGCTGTCTCGGAACTCGAATAATTGGTGAAGGCCGAGCGAATCATCGACGCATAGAATTGAATGGCTACAATATTGGCCGATACCCGGATTCTCGGATTCATCTGGAGGTTAAGAGCCATGAAACAACGGATATTGGTTGCCGATGCTAGCCGAGCGAGGGTTTTCTCCGTTCCCGAAAACAACAAACCGAACCAGCCGTGGCTCTTGAAGAAGGAACTGGACCATCCGGCAAGCCGCGCCAAGGCGACCGATCTGACCACGGACGTGCCGGGCCGCGTGCGGCAGAGCTTCGGCGCGGGAAGCCGGCCGGCGATGGATGATCCGACCGATCCCAAGGAAGTCGAGGCCCAGGCGTTCGCCCGGTCGCTCGCCGAGTTCCTAGAGCAGGGTTTCAATCACAATCGGTTTGAGCAGCTTGTGCTGGTCGCTCCGCCGCATTTTCTCGGCCTGCTGCGGGAGACAGTGTCCGAACAAGTGGCAAATCGGATTCGGCATTCGATCAACAAAGACTACACGCAATTGCCGGCCCGAGATTTGCCGAGCCATATCAAACTCGGTGAGGAGTGAGGGTCCCGCGGAAACCGACGTAGTCTGGCGAAGTGTGCGAGACCCTCGCCAAGAATCAATTGGCTATCCTTCGGGAAACATCTTGTCGAATGTTGGCCCGTCCAGCAAACTTTTCCACCAGCTTTTCCAGAACGCCCTCTGGTCTTCAACTGAGACCAAATCCAGATCGCCTCCCGTGGCAAAGATCCCCACGAGATCCGATCTCGTCGACACGCGGCCAAGGTATAGCTTATATGCCTTCAGACCTCTGCCCATGTCGCGAGCCATCCCCGACGGATAAACATTTCGACTTGCCCCATAACACGCTGGACGATATCCGATTGCTTCGAGTTGATTCCGAATCTGGCACATCGCTTCGAAGTAATCGAATGCTTCGCCCGTAATCTCGCCATCGTCGTGTCGAAAAGTGAGGCGACATTGGCGATGTGGCAAACCCGGTACAATCGCGAATACCCCTTGAAAAGTGCCGCCTTGTTGGTGGACCAGTTGAACTGGAAATTGTTCGCTAGCCATTGCGATCAACCTCTCCCGAATCGGGTTCGCATCCCGACGACCGGAAAGCCCGAGGACTGGGGATCATCCTTGCTCGCTAGAGCGTTGCCAGCGCGTCGATCACCTGCTGATCGTGCCCGGCGACTTTGACGCTCTTCCAGACCTTCGCGATTTTCCCGTCGCAGTCGATCAAGAAGGTCGAGCGTTGGATGCCCATGAACTTCTTGCCGTACATGTTCTTTTCGCGCCAGGCCCCGTAGCGCTCGGCCACTTTGTGATCGAGGTCGGCCAGGAGCGGGAAATTCAAACTGAATTTGTCGCGAAACTGACCGTGGCTTTCGAGCGTGTCGGCGCTGATGCCGAATAGCTTTGCCCCGAGTTTGGCGATCTCCGCCTTGCGGTCGCGGAAGGCGCAGGCTTCGGCGGTGCAGCCGGGAGTATCGTCCTTGGGATAGAAATAGAGCACGACTGGATGCCCCTTCAGCGCCGATAGCTTGACCTTCGTCCCGTTGTCGGAGGAGAGCGTGAAATCCGGCGCCTTATCGCCTTCCGCGGCCCAATCGCTCATGATCGAATCTCCCTATTTTCCGGAAGCGAACATTCTATTCAAATCCATTGTCTTCGCCACTGGATTGGCTGAAAGGGTAGAGTAAAATAGAGATGAAATCCCTTACGCGCCGGCATGCGGAATAGACCGGATGCAGTTTTTCTCACAACGAGGGCCATTTGGCAAGCTCCACCATCCGTCGGGCGGCGACCCCAGCCGAGCGCCCCGACCGCAGTCTGCAGCTCGCTTTAACTGCCGCCAAAGTCGCGGAAGAGAATCGGGGCCGCGACATCGTCATTCTCGACATGCGGGAGCTGACTTCCATCTTCGACTACTTCGTGCTGGTGACTGGTTCCAGTCGCCGGCAAATGCACGCCATCAGCGAGGAAATCGACCGCACCCTCGAGGAAACTCTAGGCGACCACCGGCTCGGGATCGAAGGCTACGTCGAGGGGCGCTGGATTCTTTTGGATTACGGCGACGTTGTGGTCCACCTCTTCGACGAGGAAGCCCGCGAGTATTACGCGCTGGAGCACTTGTGGTGCGGTGCGCGGCAGATTCCCCGCGAACCGGCTATCGCGAAACCGAAATAGCGAATCGACCTTTCCCTCACGCTTCAGGCTCGCAACTGAGCGCCATGCGCTTTTGCGCACGCGGCAACTACCGCGTCGCGAGCTTGATCGGCCTCGGCGCTGGTGAGCGTGGCTTTTCGGCCGCGCAGGATGAGCGTGAACAAGAAGCTCTTCTTGCCGATTCCCAATCGCTCGGGATCGCGATACGTGTCGCGATAGACGAGCTGCTCGAGATTCTCCCCCGCCGCGGCCTGGATTGTCGCGGCAACGGCGCCCCAGCGAACTTGTTCCGCCAGCACGAGATTGACGTCGCGCTCGACCGCCGGATACGGCGACAATTCGCTCGCTTGCGGGGCGAGATTGGCGATACTTTCCAACAGCGCGACGCGAACTTCGGCCACGGTGCTCGGCCCGCGAAGTTCGAATTGCTTCAAGCCATCCACCCCGATTTCGCCCACATAACCGAATCGCTCGCCGGCAAGCCGCAATTCGCAGGCTCGCCCGGGCGCGAATAATTTGTGCTGAAATTCGGTCACTTCGAGCGCGGCGGCTGGATTGAGGCTCTCGAGCACCGCTTCCAGAATCCCCTTTACCGCGAAGAAATCGCGGCCGCTCGTGATCGCCAGCATCATCTCCTCGATGGGCAATTCGCCCTCTCGCGGCAAATAGGTGCGAGCGGTCTCAAATAGTTCGACCGGCGGATTGGCGAGCGTTTCATTCGTGCGCCGCGCGATAAGCAGGCTCGGGATCAAACTCCGCCGCAAGAGATCGGCCCGGCGAAGGATCGGGATGGAAAGCTGCAGAGGCGCGGCGTCGGTCCAGGGGCTGAACGCCTCGGACGCGGCCGGCTCGACGACGCTGATCGTCATCGCTTCATCCACTCCGGCGGCGGCGAGGACCTGCCGCACCTTCGCCAGCACGAGGTCCAATCGGCCCCGCGCCGAAGCCGCCATCGGCACTCCGACATCCTCGGGAATCGCATCGTAACCATGAATTCGCGCGACCTCTTCCACCAGATCGATCTCGCGCGACAGATCGCGCCGCCAGCTCGGAGGAACGACTTCAATCCCCTCGGCATCGGCTCGAACCTCGCGATTGCCGAGCGATGCGAGGATCCGGCGGACCTCGGCGGGATCGATTTCAATACCGAGGATTCGCTTGAGTTGGGAGAGCCGCAGGACGACTGGTTCGCGAGGAACCGGTTGCCGGCCGACATCAACCACTCCGCTGGCCAATTCTCCGCCGGCCAACTCCAAGATCAATTCGCAAGCTCGGCGGCTCGCCCAATCGACGCCGTTTGGATCGACGCCGCGCTCGAAGCGATATGACGAATCACTGTGCAAGTTCAATCGTCGTGCGGTCGCGCGGATCGAGACGGAAGCGAACTCGGCCGATTCGATGAGCAAATCGGCAGTGCCGGCCGACACCTCGGTGTCCGCTCCTCCCATGACGCCGCCGATCGCGACCGCTCGGCGGCGATCCGCGATGACGCACATGCCGGCTTCGAGTTCGTATGACTTGTGGTTGATCGCCTCGAACGGCTCGCATGGTCGGGCCGCCCGGACGATGATTTCGCGCCCTTCGAGCTTGGCCAAATCGAAGGCATGCAGCGGCTGGCCCGTCTCCATCAGCACGTAGTTCGTGATATCGACGACATTGTTGATTGCAGCGATTCCGAGCGTCGCCAGCCGCGCGACCAGCCACGTCGGGCTAGGACCGACCTTGACGCCGCGAATCACACGGGCCGTATACCGCGGGCAAAGCGTCGTGCAATCAAGCGTGACGCGCGTCAACTCCGCGGCAATGGCTTTGCCCTCGCGCGGCTTGGCCTCGGGCAGCTTGAGCTGCCGACTCAACAGCACCGCCGCCTCGCGGGCGATCCCGATATGCCCCAGGCAATCGGGCCGATTGCTGGTCACCTCGAGATCGATGGCCAAGTCTTCGCCGATGCGGCTGGTCTCCTCGTGGTTTAAGCCGGCCAGCATCAACCGCCGCGTCAGCTCTTCAGCCGGCACATCGATCGCCGCATAGTCTTTGAGCCAGTTAAAGGAGACGATCATGGAGAGGGGCGAGGGATGAGGGGTTTCAGAACTGATGCAGGAAGCGGATGTCGTTCTTGTAGAATTCGCGGATGTCGGAGACGCCGTGACGGCGGGCGCAAACGCGTTCAACGCCGAGGCCGAATGCGAAGCCGGTGACTTCTTCCGGATCGTAGCCGACCGCCCGAAGCACGTTCGGATCGACCATACCGGCGCCCCCCATCTCGATCCACCGCTCTCCCCAGCTCATGTCCACTTCGACGCTGGGCTCGGTGAACGGGAAGAACGATGGCCGGAAACGGATATGCACGTCGCGGCCCAAGAAGCTGCGGGCAAACAGCCGCAGAACGCTCTTCAAATCGGCCATCGTCACCTGGCGATCGATCAACAGACCTTCGATCTGATGAAACATCGGGTAATGTGTCGCGTCGGCAGTGTCCGGGCGGTAGACTCGCCCCAGGGCGATGATCCGCACCGGTGGCGGCTGCTGCTCCATGACCCGGATTTGCACCGTGCTCGTTTGGCTGCGCAATAAGAGCGGCGATGACGCGCTCCCCGGCGCTGCGCTCTGGGTCGTGGCTAAACGACGGACGGCGCCTGCCACCTGCGTCTTGAGATCTCCGACCTCCGACCTCCGACTGCCTCCTGCCTCCTGCCGCCTGCCGAATTCCCTTCCCGCCGTCGCCAAGAAAAAATTCTCCAGCGGGTCGCGCGCCGGATGGTCGGCCGGAATGTTCAGCGCCTCGAAATTGTGCCGCTCGTCTTCGATTTCGGGACCGTCCGCCACGGTGAAACCGAGCCGGCCCATGATCTCTTTGAGTTCTTCGATTGTCTGCGTGATCGGGTGCAGATGGCCGAGCGTCGGGCGAATGCCGGGAAGCGTGGGATCGAATGGGGTTGCACCGCCGACAGCCGCAGTCGTGCTCAGTCGCGCTTGCGCCGTGGACAGCGCCGCCTCGAGCGATTGCTTCACGTCGTTGAAACGCTTGCCAGCCGTCGGCTTGTCGGTGGCGGGCACGGCGCCGAGACCTTTTTGGGCGGCCTTCAGGCGGCCGCTCTTGGCCCCGAGAAACTCGACCCGCGCCGCTTCGAGCGCATTGGCATCGGGCGCGGCGTCGAAGGCGGCCTGCCCCGCGGCTAAGAGTCGCTCAAGTTCGCCAAGGAAATCCGCTAGAGCCACGTTCGCGTTCTCGATCGTGATTCGTTGGTTCCGCAGGCCGACATCGGCGTGGAGCAGGAATCAACAAGCCCCGATCATAGGATACGCGGAGCGAGGCGCAAAGGAGAATGCCGACGACGGATCAGGCCGAGACGAGCGAACTCTTGACCTGTTCGACAATGGCGTCGAATCCGGCCGGATCGCTAAATGCGATTTCGGCCAACGACTTGCGATCCAAGCCGATTTGTGCTCGCTCGAGGCCATGAATGAATTCGCTGTAGCGCAGGCCGCGCTCGCGGACCGCCGCGTTGATGCGGATAATCCAGAGCTTGCGGAAATCACGTTTGCGCAGACGGCGGTCGCGGGTGGCGTAGACGCCAGCTCGGATGAGCGCTTCTTTGGCGGTCCGCAGAAGTCGCCGACGACCGCCGACGTAGCCCTTCACCTTCTGGAAAAGTCGCTTCTTAGCCCGATTACGCGGTACGGCACTTGTAGTTCGCATGGTTCAGATGCTTATGGTCGGTCGGGGACTGTCCCCTTTTGTGGAGTCTTCGGAACAAAAGGGGACTGTCCCCTTCGCCGCCAACACTCAGTAGCTGTCGCCCGCCAAGGCAATCGTGATCCGATTGGCATCCATCCCGTCGAGGACGCGGGTCCCGCGGAGGTTGCGGCGGCGTTTCTTGGTCAACCGGCTATTCAAGTGGCTCGTGCCGGCTTGGCGGTGCATCACCTTGCCGCGAGCGGTGATCCGAAACCGCTTCTTGGAACCCTTGTGAGTTTTCTGCTTAGGCATGGTCGTTCGCCAAATGGAGCGATCCGGGCCGCCGGCAAGCATATCGCTCGCCAGGGGCGGCACCGGAGAATCGCACATTATACGGTTTCCACTGACGGCGAAAAGAGGGTTATTTCGGCGAAAGAGTGCAGACGATCCGCTTGCCCTGCTGTTGCGGCACCGCGTCGACCTTGCCGATATCTTCAAGCTGCGTCAGGATTTGCTTGATCACGCGATGACCCTCTTCGACATGGGCGATCTCGCGACCGCGGAACACGACAGAAATCACCACTTTATCCTTATGGGCCAAAAAGCCGCGGGCCTGATTGACCTTGAAGTCGATATCGTGCTCGCCCGTCTTCGGCCGCACGCGGATCTCTTTGATCTTGCTGTGATGAATGTGCGTTTTGTGCTGCTTCTTTTTCTGCTGGTATTTGAATTTGCCGAAATCCATGATCCGGCAGACCGGCGGCCGCTCGTTAGGGGCGACCTCGACCAAATCCAGGTCGGCCTCGTTCGCAATTTGAATCGCCTGTTCGGTCGGCATGATGCCCAGCAAGGCGCCGTCGCCCGAAATCACGCGCACGGGAGTGATCCGGATTTGTTCGTTGATCCTCTGTGACCGTTCGATTGCCAATTCCTCCTTTGTAAGACTGTTGGACGAAAACTTCCGCCGCTGCAAGCCAATGCCGCACCGCCGATGGCGCCGCACAACCGAGTAAGTATCGGCTGGCGGCCGGTGTTAAGTCAACGGGTATGCGCGCATCACGTCGCCATTCGAAAATATAGCTTGTGCCATTTGAAAGTATGCGTCATAATACGTATAATGATACGTGTAATGCGAGAGGAGTGCGATAAAATGCAAAAGAAACTGACTATCACCGTGGACGAACGCGTTTACCAAGGGCTCCACACTGTTGTCGGAAGACGCCGCATCAGTCATTTCATAGAAACCTTGGTTCGTCCTTTTGTCGTGGGTAAGGACTTGGATCTCGCCTATCGGCAGATGGCCAAGGAAGAGACTCGAGAAGCGGAGGCATTGGAATGGGCGGAAGCCACCATCGGGGATATTGGCGATGAAGCGCGGTGAGGTCTGGTGGGTCAATTTCGAGCCGGCCGTCGGCGGCGAGATACGCAAGCAGCGTCCCGCGGTCATCGTCAGCAACGACGCTTCAAACAAGTATCTCAATCGGGTGCAGGTCATCCCTTTGACCTCCAATGTCGAGCGGTTGTATCCCAGCGAGGCGTACGTGATCGTTAGGGGCAAGCGGCACAAGGCAATGGCCGACCAGCTTTCGACTATCAGCAAAACCCGCCTCAAGAACTCTCTTGGCCGATTGTCGAAAGTGAGTTTGCAAGCAGTCGAACAGGCGATCAAAGTTCAGTTGGCGTTGGTTTAGGCGGTTAATACTCATTCGCGCTGCCATGATCCGCTGCCACCTTCGGCAGCTTGGCCACTTGCCGAACCTGTTTCGATTGCACTTCGGCGGCCAGCTTTTCGATCGCCGTTTCGAGCGGCATCGCCCCTAAATCTCCGTCGATGCGGTCGCGGACCGCGACAGTTCCCGCGGCCGCTTCCTTGCCGCCGACGACGAACATATAGGGGATCAATTCAAGCTGGGCGTCGCGAATCTTCGAGTTGATTTTTTCAGCCCGATAATCGCCGGTCGCCCGGAATCCGGCCGCTCGCAGCTTCGCCTCGACCTCGCGAGCGAATGTCTCCACTTTTTCGCTGAGCGATAGCACGCGCACCTGCTCCGGCGCAAGCCAGAGCGGAAACGCCCCGGCGAAATGCTCGATCAGCACGCCGACGAATCGCTCCATCGAGCCGAGCGGCGCGCGATGGATCATCACCGGCCGGTGAGTGTGGTTGTCCGCGCCGACGTATTCCAGGCCAAACCGCTCGGCGCTCGGCAGGTTGTAGTCCAACTGCACGGTGCCAAGCTGCCATTCGCGGCCGAGGCAATCGGCCACGACGAAATCGACCTTCGGCCCGTAGAACGCTGCCTCGCCGATTTCGGGAATGCAGCCGGGCAGGTTCATCTCGCGGGCCACTTGCTCGATCGCTCGCTCGGCCTTGTTCCAAGCCTCAGCGCTGCCGACATACTTATCGCTCGACGGGTCGCGGAAGCCGAGCCGGGCGCGATATTCGGTCAGCCCGAGCGCCTTGAGCACGGTCTGCGTGAAATCGATGCAGCCGCGGAATTCCTCAGCCACTTGATCCTCGGTGCAGAAAATGTGGGCATCATCCTGGGTGAAGCCGCGCACGCGCGTCAGCCCGCCCAATTCGCCCGACTGCTCGTAGCGATAGACGGTGCCGAACTCCGCCAGCCTCACCGGCAGGTCGCGATAGCTGCGCGGCTTAGCCTTGTAGATCATGATGTGGTGCGGGCAGTTCATCGGCTTCAGCAGATACTGCTCCTCGTCCGACATCACGATCGGCTTGAATTGGCTGTCGGCGTAATACGGATAATGGCCGGAGATCTTGTAGAGATCGATCCGAGCGATGTGTGGCGTGTAAACCGGCGTATAGCCGCGGCGGGTCAGCTCTTCCTTCGTGAAATTCTCCAATAGCCCGCGAATGACGGCCCCTTTCGGCAGCCAGAGGATCAGTCCCGAGCCGATTAGCGGACTGGTGGTGAACAATTCAAGCTGCTTTCCTAGCACGCGATGGTCGCGGCGCTTCGCCTCCTCGACCGCTTTGAGATAGTTCTCCAAGTCCTCCTTGCTGAACCAGGCGGTGCCGTAGAGCCGCTGCAACTGCTCGCGCGCCTGGTCCCCTTTCCAATACGCGCCGGCGATATTGAGCAGCTTGAACGCCCCGATCGCCCCGGCGGCCGGAATATGCCGACCACGGCAAAGATCAATGAATTCCCCTTGGCGGTAGAACGACAGGCTCGCCTGATCTGCCAGTCCTTCCTGGATATGCTCAACCTTGAAATCCTGCCCCAACTCGCGGCAGAGTTCCAGGGCCTTCGCGCGTGGTTCGTCGATCCGCTCGAACGGCTCGTTCTGCTTGACGATCCGGGCCATCTCCGCCTCGATCGCCGGAAAATCGGCCTCGGTGAGCGATCGCGGCAGCTTCATGTCGTAATAGAAGCCGTTCTCGGTCGTCGGCCCAAATGCCAATTGCACTCCATCGAACAGCCGCATCACCGCCCGAGCCATCACATGCGCGCACGAATGCCGCATGATCCGCAGGGCCTCGGGATCGCGTTTGGTGAGCAGTCGCAGAGCGATTTCGCCATCGGTTGGCAGCGGCGTCGTGGAATCAACCGTCTCGCCATTCACCGCAGCGGCGATTGTCGCCTTGGCCAAGCCGGGACCAATATCGCCGGCCACGTCGATAGGCCGGACCCGCTCCTTGTATTCACGCACGCTGCCGTCGGGAAGTTTGACTTTGAGCATCTGGACTCGGATTCGTTTGGCTCAGTGATTTCGGTGCTATCAAGAATTGAAAGTGCCGCTCCGCACATCCTCCCTCTGGGAGAGGGCCAGGGTGAGGGAGGTTCGCCGCGCGGGCCGCACGACAAAGAAAAGTATAGAATTGCCGCGGTTTCCAACAAGTGCGACAAGCGTGGCGGACTCTGAGAGCGTTCACAATATCATCGCAATTGTCGGCCACGTCGGCGGTCATGCTTGCCGAACCAAAACGGCTTGTTTACTGTCCTCGTCAAGCGATAATCGGTTGCACCATGAACATTCTGACGCAATTGCAAGAACGATTTCGAGCGGCGCTTTCCGCGATGACCGGTGATCGGCTCGGTGCGAAGGAATTGGCCGAGTTGGTCGAGATGATTCGGCCGAGTCAGGACCCGAAGTTTGGCGACTATCAGGCCAACTGCGCGATGCCGTTGGCAAAGAAGCTGGGCCGCCCGCCGCGAGAAATCGCGGCTGACTTGGTCGGCCGGCTTGATCTCGCCGAGTTGTGCAAGCCGCCTGAGATCGCCGGGCCGGGGTTCATTAATTTGCGGCTCAAGACTGACTGGCTCGAGCGGCAATTGGCGGCCGCCGCGGCTGATTCGCGGCTTGGGATCGAGCCGGTCGCGAAGCCGCGAACGTTCGTGGTCGACTACTCTGCCCCGAACGTCGCCAAACCGATGCACGTGGGCCACATCCGGTCGACTGTGATCGGCGACAGCTTGTACCGCACGCTCAAGTTCCTCGGTCACTCGGTGATCGGCGACAACCACATCGGCGACTGGGGCACGCAGTTCGGGATGATTATTTATGGACATAAATATCTTCGCGACGCGTTTTCTCTTTCCCATTTGAAGCGGAGCGAAGAGCTGGGATTCATCTATAAGAAAGTGAATCAGCTTGTCAGCTACCACGAAGGGCGCGAGCGGCTCCCGAAACTTCAGGCGCGGCTGACCGAACAGGAAGCCGCTTTGAATCGCGAGGAATCGAAGGCCGCCGCGGGAGACAAGAAAGCCGAGAAATCGCTCCGGCAATCGCGCCGCGCGGTCGAAGATGCGAGGAACGAACTCAACGAACTCCAAGTGACGCTGGCCGCAGTCGGAGATGATCCGACTCTCGCGAAACTCGCGGCGGCTCATCCGGACATCGGCTGGCGAGTGCAGGAAGAGACGGCCAAGCTGCACGAAGGGGACGCGGAAAATCTGCGCCTCTGGAAGGAGTTTCTTCCCGACTGTCTTCAAGACATCAGCGAGACGTACGAGCGGCTCGGCGTGCGGTTCGACCACACGCTTGGAGAGAGCTTTTACCACGACCGGCTCTCCGGGGTGGTACAGGATCTCTTGAAGCAAGGGATTGCGCGCGTTTCCGAAGGGGCCGTCGGAGTTTTCTCGGACGATCAGCCCGACTCCCCGCCATTCTTGATCCAGAAGCAAGACGGGGCGTTCTTGTACGCCACGACCGACTTGGCGGCGATCCAATATCGAATGAACGAGTGGCATCCCGACGCGATCCTTTACGTCGTCGATCATCGCCAGAGCTTGCACTTCCAGCAGCTATTTGTTACGGCGCGGAAATGGGGATACACGCAAGTCGAGCTGCAACATATCAGCTTCGGCACGGTGCTCGGCGACGATGGCCGGCCCTTCAAAGCCCGCTCGGGAGAGGCAGTCGGTCTGGCCGGCCTGCTGGACGAAGCCGTGACGCGGGCGAAGGCCATCGTCAGCGCGAACGATGACGCCAAACCGAGCGGGCCGGAGTTGCCGCCCGATGAGCGGCAGCGGGTTGCCGAGGCGGTCGGCATCGGCGCGCTCAAGTATGCCGATCTGTCGCAGAATCGCACGAGCGATTACGTCTTCAGCTACGACAAAATGCTGGCGATGAACGGCAATACGGCGACCTACATGCAATATGCTCATGCCCGCGTGCGGAGCATCTTTGCCAAGGGTCAGTTGCAGGCGGGAGGTCCGACGATCGTGGGAGGCAGCGCATTGAAGCTCGAACATCCGGCCGAGCGCGCGCTCGGGCTCGAACTGCTGCGGTTCTCAGAGGCGCTGGCCGCCGTGGTCAGCGATTATCGGCCGAATCATCTGACGAACTATCTGTTCGCGTTGGCCAATTGCTATTCGACATTTTATGAACAATGCCCAGTGCTAAAGGCCGACAATCCCGTTCAGCGCGCAAACCGCCTCATACTTTGCGATCTGACGGCCCGCACGCTGCGGCAGGGCCTCGAATTGCTAGGAATCGAGGTGGTGGACAAAATGTAGTGTGTTGTCAACAATCCTTTTGTGGATCAAGACTTACGCATTTTTTGACTTGTCGAAAGATTGCAATTCTCAGCAAATTGTCTTAGAATTTAGCGCACCATCTCTCAAGCAAGTCCTGGCCGCTTGCTTTGCCCAGCACTCGTTGGATACACGCAGGATCGCGTTTTGCCTCCAAGGCGGCGATCGGTTGTTTCGCAATCGCCGCCGTAGAGAAAGGAGTGCGCTATGCTAGCGGCTCAAGGAACTTTAACGATCAATGCTGCCTTCCTCCAAGAGATCAAGGAGGAGAACCGGGAATTGCGGCAGTTGCTCAACAATTGCGGCACGGCCTTGGCGGCAGAAGGCCGAACGCCGGCCGAGCCAAAGCGAATCGTCGAATTGCTGACCAAGCTTCGCGACCAGTTGGCGATGCACTTCGCACTGGAAGAGGCCTACGGCTATTTCGACGACGCGGCCCATGTCACTCCCCAGCTTTCCGACCGGGCGCTAAAACTCCGAGACGAGCACGGCGATTTGTTTCTGCACCTCGGGGGCATCGTCGATCGCGCCGAACACATGCTCTATCACGAACAACCGGAAATGCGACTGGTGAATATCGCCGAAGAATTCACGCAGTTCCAATCCCGATTCCAGGACCACGAAGCGCAAGAGACCGAATTGGTTGTGCAAGTGTTGCACGACGAGACGGGCTGCGGCGACTGAGGTGGGCTCAGTCTCGCGCGAAGCAGAGCAAGCAAATATCGTCGCTCTGCGGAGTGCCGCCGGTAAATCTCTCGACGTCCATCATCAGCCGCCGGCCCAGGGCCTCGACGTGCGGCGCGCCTCGGGCCACCAGATTGTAGACCCCCTTGATCCCGTAGAATTGCCCACCGGGGTCAGAGGCTTCGCTGATTCCGTCGGTGTACATGACGACCATGTCGTCGGGCTCCAGCCGCACGGAACAAGCGGCGTACGTCTGCTCGGCATCATATCCCAACGGCGGCCCTGCCTCGAGCACGCCAAGTTGTTCCACGGTGCCGGCAAGCCCATGCCGTAATAGAGGCGGGATGTGCCCGGCGTTCACGAGTGTGAGCATATGCTCGCGCGGATCGAGCACGGCCAACAGAAACGTGATGAACATATCGCCGAGTGTCGGGCCGGCGAACTCGCGATTGAGCCGGCAGATCGCCTCGACCGGCGTCTTCGACGTGCCGAGGCAAAGCCGCACTTCCGCGCAGAGCCGCGCCATCAACAGCGCGGCCGAGACCCCTTTGCCCGAGACGTCTCCCACCGCGACCGCCAATCGCCCGTCGGCCAGTGGCACATAGCCGAAGTAATCGCCCCCGATGTCCTCGGCGGCCCGATAGAAGCTGTAAAATCGATAGCCGGGCAGGTCCGGGGCTTGCTGCGGGAGGAAATGGAGCTGCACCTGCTGGGCCATCGCCAGTTCGCGCTGGCGGCGATCGAGCTTGATGCTCGCTTCGTGCATGCGGGCATACTCGACTGCTTGCCCGGCGACAGTGGCCACGCTGATCAGCACGTCGAGGTCTTCCTCCGAGAATTGGCGAAGCGGGTCCCTGGTGTCGATGTGGATAATCCCCAGCGGTGTATGTGAGGGACCCATCAGGGGCGCGGAAATCATCGAGCTGACCGGGCCTTCGAGCACGGACGACTCCCGTTCGGCGTCGGAGGTCGCGGTGTCGGTGCTGAGAATTGCCTTTCCCTCGGACATGACGCGCTGAGCGATCGACTGGCTGATCGGACCGAGCGTGAGCGAATCGCTCGGCTCGCCGCGGCCGCGTTTGACGGCCCGCGGAACCAGCCGCCCGGTCGCCTCGTCGCTGAGCATGATGTAGCCGCGATCGGCCTGCGGAAAGATTTGAAACAGCGATTCGATCATGTTGCGCAGAAACACATCGACCTCGAGCGATTTGCCCAAGTTGCGCGTGATTTCGAGCACGGCGCGGAGCTTGGCCTGAGCGCCGACATCGACTCGTGCTTCCGCTCGGGCGTCGATCGCGCCAACGATCGTCGTCGAGCGCAGTCCGGTCTGCAAGTCGTCGCCAAGCTGCGGCTTGGGCAGGGCCAGCGTGGCAGCCGACGAGAACAGGCCGGCTCGCGCCGCGCGCTCGTGAAATTCGAGCACAACGTCGTATAGTCGGATCTTGTCCTCGTCATTCAGCCGCAAGCGGCCGTTAATCCGCTGGCCGTTGACATAAGTGCCGTTCAGGCTGTTCAGGTCCTCGATGAAAAAGTTGTCGGCATCGCGGACGATCCGCGCGTGCTGCCGCGAAATACTGCGGATCGGGATCACCAGGTCGCAGAACTGCTCGCGCCCAAGCTGCGTTTGCTCGCGGGCCAATTCGTAGGTCTGCCCGGCAGTCGGGCCGGAGAGGATGTTGAGCAGCGCCATGTTCGGAACGTCGCGGACCGCCGGTCGGAGTGGATAAGCGTGCGGAAAGTGAGTGCATCTGCGGCTACTCCGACTCATTGTAGTCAATCGGAGATCGAAGCGGAATTCGGGGAGACATGACAGTGACGGGGTGACAAGGTGACCGACCGTCCTTTCGCCTGGTCAGCTTGTCACTCTGTCACCTTGTCACCTTATCAGCATCCCAGCCGTTCATAGCCAGCGGCGAACCGACCATGCCAGCCGGTCGCGGACTCGCTGCCAGAGGGGCCGGCTGCGGATTTCCGCAAGGCGAATGCGGCGGCTGTGGGACATTTCGTGCCGGCAAAAGGCGGTCGCCGCGGCGGCCATCGCCCGCGAACGAACCACAGCCAGAAACTCCAGATTCAATCGCAGGCTGCGCGGATCGAGATTGCAGGAGCCGACGACGGTCCACAACTCGTCGATCACCATCACCTTGCTGTGGAGCATGAAATCCTGCCGCTCGTAGATTTGAATTCCGCGGGCCAGCAGCCGTTGGCAGAGGTGCCGCGTCGCCCAATGCACGGCTTTCACGTCGCTTTCCGCCGGGACGACCACCCGCACTTGCACCCCGCGCCGCCGGGCGCGAAGCAATTCGCGCAGCACGCGCCCGACCGGTATGAAATACGCCATCGAAAGCGTGATGTTGCGGCGGGCGCGGCGGATCAATGGACCGAGAATCCGTGCGACACGTCGCATCCGCCGGCCAGGTCGCGACGCGAAAAAATGGATCGCGTCGTCGCTCACCGCTAGCATCCGGCCGATTTGCCAGTTCGTGCGACGATCGCGGCGGCGCAAGTGCTTCCAATTCCACAATCGCTCGAACTCCTCGGCGATCACCCCCTGCTTTGGCCCGACCAGCCGCAGGTGCAGATCGCGCCAGCCCGCCGACGCCGGTAGATTGCGGAGCTTGGCGTCGGACGGGGTGACGATACCACGCTGATCGACGATATTCATCCCGCCAAAGTACGCCACTCGGTCGTCAACGACCAACAATTTGCGATGGTTCCGACGATTCAGAATCCGGAAGAAACCGAACCGCAACAGATTGTCGCGGATCGAATGGAAGGTGTGGACCTCGACGCCGCCCGCCGCGAGCCGGTCGAAAAACGCCTGCGGCGTAGTCAGGCTGCCGATGGCGTCGTACATGACGCGAACATCGACGCCCGCGGCCGCTCGTTCGAGAAGCGCAGCAGCGATTGCTCGTCCGGCCGCGTCGTCGGCGATCGTGTAGCTTTCGAGCCAGATTCGGCTGTGCGCGGCGCGAATGTCCTCGATCATCGCCGCAACGAGCGTCGTGGCCCCGTCGAACAGCGTCAAATCGTTCCCGGCCACCTGGACCTTCGGCAATCGGCTATCCGCGGCCGGATCAAACGCGCTTTCGGAGGTAGGATGATCCAGAATCGACATGAGAGCCCCGTGGCCAGAAGGTGGATTCTTGCGGCAGACACTGAATTGTAGGAAACGGGGCTAGGGGCTCGGGGTTCGGAACTCGATGGACCGAGCGCGAGCGGGACTCGGCATCGCACCCGGCGGATACTATAGTGAGATTGGTTTCCGCCCAACGCTACGGCAATTGCTTCCCGACCCCCCGCACCTATGGCCTATCCCCAGATGTTTCGCGTGCGGCAGATTTGGGAGCGGCCGCGAGTCGACGACGTGCCGGCGGCCGTCGAAGCCGAGTTGGCCGGGCTGCGATTGGCAGACAAAGTGCGGCCGGGGCAGACAATCGCCATCGCGGTCGGCAGCCGGGGAATTGCCGAGATTTCGTCGGTCGTTCGCGGGGTCGTGCGGCACTTCCTGAACCTTGGCGCCCGGCCGTTCATTGTGCCGGCGATGGGCAGCCACGGCGGCGGAACGGCCGAGGGGCAGCAGCGAATCCTCGAGTCCTACGGCGTCACCGAGGCGTTCTGCGGCGCTCCGATCGGGGCTAGCATGGAAACGGTGGTCGTCGATCAGGCAGCCGAAGGGTTTCCGATCCGCTTCGATCGCCTCGCCTCCGAGGCCGATCACGTATTTGTCTGCGCGCGCATCAAGCCGCACACCTCGTTCGTCGGCCGGATCGAAAGCGGGCTGATGAAAATGCTGCTCATCGGACTGGGCAAGCACGATGGGGCCAAAGTCTATCATCGGGCCATCCACGACTTTAGTTTCGAGCAGATCGTGCGGAAAGTCGGCGCGCGAGTGATCGAGCGCTGCCGCATTCTCGGGGGTATCGCGGTCGTGGAAAACGCTTACAACGAGGTCGCGCGGTTGACCGCCGTCGCTCCTGGCGACTTCGAGGCCACCGATGAAGCCCTGCTCAAACTGGCCAAGCAGTGGATGCCGCGGCTGCCGTTCGATTTTGCCCATATCCTGATCGTCGACGAAATCGGCAAGAACATTAGCGGCACGGGGATGGACACGAACGTCGTCGGGCGGAAGTTTCGCGACGGCCGGCAAGCTTTGAGCGAAACGCCCGTCATACGCCGGATCATCGTTCGCGGATTGACGGCCGCCACGCACGGGGTCGCGCACGGCGTCGGGCTGGCAGATTTCTGCACGACGCGCTTGGTTCGACAGACGAATCGCGAGGCCACCTGGGTCAACGGGCTGGCGAGCGGCTCGGTGGCCATCTCGGCGTTTCCGCTCTATTTCGAGACCGACCGCGAGCTGCTCGACTATTCGCTGGCGATCATCGGTCTGGTCGAGCCGCCGGATGCGAAGGTCCTGTGGATCAAGAACACGCTCGAGGTGGCCGAAGTCGAATGCTCCGCGGCGTATCTGGAGGAAGCCCGCGAGCGCGCCGATTTGGAGATTCTCAGCGGCCTGCACGACCTACCACTCGATGCGGTAGGCAATCTGCCTCACGAGTGGCAACTGGCAAGTGGCAAGCGGCGGGCGGATCGGTAGGGTGCGTCAAGCGGTTCGTCCGCGCAGACGCACCGTGAACGACCAACGCGCGGTGCGTCTGCGGCGGCCTTGACGCACCCTACAATTTGAAATGGAACGTCTGGCCGAACCAGCGCCAGACGCGGCCGCCCAGGCTGACCCAGCGGGTCGCGGAGACTTTCGCGCGACCGCGCAGGCCGACGACCAGGAGCTGATTGTCGTCGTCGAGCGGGGCGACCGCCTGATACGACGGAGTAAGCGGCCGCTCGGCGCCCGTGGTGGGATCGGTCTTGGTTTGCAGATCGCCCCCCGACTTGTGACTCAGCTCGCGCGGGCTGAATTTGAGATCGAGCTTCGAGATTTCGGTGATCTCGCTGGTGAAGGTATCGCCGGGGAGTTCATCGAGCTTTACGACCACCTTCGATCCTGGCTCTTCACCATTGCGGGCGGCAACCATATCGACGTCGGACTGATCGATCACCAGGGCCGCTTGCATCTTCTGCGGATCGCCGATCTGGCAAAAGGGCACGTTGAGCTTCAGAAACGCGCCGACGTTTCTCTTTTCCAGCGGAGTCCCCCACCAGGTCGGCAGCCGCTCCTTATCGTCGCTTTGCGGCTCTGGGACCGGGATCGGCGGAATGACGAAGCCGTCGATCGGGGCGTGCAGCTCGAGATGGTCCAGATCGCGCTGCTTTTTCGCCAATTCGTCCTTGATCGCATCGAGCGATTCTTGGATGTGCGGAATATCCGAGCCGGCCTGCGGATCGCTAAATCGCTCGCGCTGGAGGCCGCTCAATTGGGATTCCAATTGGGCGGCTTGGAGCTTCAGGTCAGACACCTTCAATTCGAGATCGGTGTTCTCCAGGCGCGCGAGCAAGTCTCCCTTTTTCACTTGCTGACCGGCATGAACGCGGACCTCAACAACCGAGCCGGGTTGCTCGACGTAGACCGTCCGGGCGTCTCGGGCTTCGACATCGAGCGTACACATGATCCGATATGGCAGCGGCAGGAACAGCACCGCCAGGATCACCGTGCCGATCACCGCCAGCGAAATTCGGAATCGTTCTTTTTTCACTTGTTCCAACCGTCCGGGGACCCAAAAGAAATGTCCAAGCTTCCACAACGGCCGCACGACCAAACCGCCGATCGCCGCCAATCCGATGATCTGCCCGATGACCTCCAGGCGATATGGCTCGAACACCTTTTGGAGAAACATGAGAATCGAAAAGGTGATAAACCAACTATAAGCCGCGGAGGCGACCGAGTACAACGCGAAGAACACCTGATTTCGCTTCGGCAAAAACGGGTCGTCCGGCTCTTCCATCCCCAAGCACCAGGTCCCCAGCTTGCGGCTTAAGATCGTCGTGGCCTTTTGGCGGAGATTGGGAATTTCCGTGAGGTCGGAGAGAATGTAATAGCCGTCGTACCGCAGGAGCGGGTTGGCGTTGAAGATCACCGTGCTCACCGAGCAGACGAACATCGTGTTCAGGGCCATTTCGTTGACGAACCCCGGCTCGCTAAACCACCACACATAGGTGGCGATCGACGCGATCACTAGCTCGACATACATCCCCGCCGCGCCGATCGACGCCCGATGCCATTTGTTCGGCAGCATCCAGGAATCGGACACGTTGCAATACAGGCATGGAGTGAGCACCAGCATCATGAAACCCAGTTCATGGCATTCGCCGCCGAAATGCTTGCAGCTCAGGCCATGGCCGAATTCATGGCAGACCTTGGTGATCGCGACCGCCAGCGCCAGCCAAAGCCAGTTCCCCTTGGCGAAGAATTGATGGAAGCTCGGCAGCTTCGACCAGAATATGTCGAACTGGACCAGCACCAGCGTCAGCGCGGAGAGCGCGAGCAAGACGCAGATCACCAGCGCCGTGCGCGTGAAGAACCAGGAGACCTTGGGATAGAGCCAGCTAAGAATCCGCTCGGGATCGATTCCCTTGAAGCGGATCGCCAGCACGTTCGAGAGCGTGGCAAGCCATTCCTGCCGCTTCCGCTCGCCGCGGCGCTTGAGCAACTGCTGGCCTTGCCCCGGCATGTCGGCAATCACCAGGTTGCTGCGGTGCAACATGCCGACGAATTGGCCGATCTCCTCGACGCTGATCTGCTGCGGGGCGAACAGGTCTTCGAAGCCGCGCTTCAGATCATCCAGGCTCGCCAGGCCGTCGAGCATCTTGAGCAGGGCGAATTCTTCTTCCTGAAAGCGGAAGTAGTTCAACCCGATCGGGTCCTTCAGCACCCAATACAGCCGCCCCTGATAGCGCTGCTGATGCGCGGTCAAATCCGGCCGCATCCGCAACCCCAACGGCCGGGCGGAACTCGAGAGCAGGCTGTCGGCGAGGGAGGGCAAGTACGAAGTACGAAGGACAAAGGACGAAAAAAGACGAAGTCGTTTAGCCGCAACCCGAGGTCAAACGGAGGGGAGCGCGTCCCCGAATACCGAGCCCCGAGTTCCTATTTCGTGTCGATCGTCATGGTCGCGGTCGCGCCTGGGCGAAGGAGCCAAAGGTCGGTGCGGCCCGGGACGAGGCGGTTATCGACCTCGGCCCACACGCGATAATCGCCCCCCGCTTCAACGAGCGGGCTGACGAAGACAACCTTCCCGGTGAACTGCTCCGGCTGGATTTTATGAGCCAGCTTGATCGAGACAACCACATTGCGATCAAGTATGTCTTGTGGCGAATACACCGCGGAGTTTAAAAAGCCCTCGATGCGGAGCCGGTCCATTCGCAAGATGCGCATGACCGGGTCGCCCGGCTTGACCCATTCGCCCTCGTGCTGGGGAACCTCGACGACGACGCCATCGAGCGGCGACTTGATCTTGCGATGGGCGATTCCTTCATCGGCGGCGGTGACTTCGGCGGCCTTGGCTTTGGCCGTGTCCTCGGCGATCTTTTGCTCGAGTTCGGCTTGCTGGATCTGAAATCCAGCCCGCTGATAGTCCAATTCCAGCCGCTTCACCTCCACCAACGGAACGGAATTCTTGACCTTGTCGTAGGCTTCCTTGTTTTTCTGCCAGGTGTAATAGGCCACGCCCTCCGCGGCCCTTGCATACTTAATATCGACGTCGCTCGTCGCCTTTTTGCTGGCGGCGTCGAGTTCGCCTTGCGCCTTATCTTTTTCCGCCTTAGGAATGATGTCGTCCATCTGCACGAGCAATTGTCCCTTGGTCACTGCGTCCCCTCTCTTGGCCTTGAGACTGACGATAACCCCCGCCTCTTGCGAAGGGACTTGGGCCTCTTCGATCAACGAGACGAGGCAGTTTTTCAACGTCGGCGGTTCTTCGGCCGCGGCAGGCAACCGCCCCGACGACGTAGCGAGCCCCAGGGCAGCCGACAGGATGGCAAATCCGATTCGCATATGAATCCTCAAAACAGCGGGAACAGAATTCTCTTTTGAACGAACGAAATCACATCGTGGAACCAGCAGTAGCCGATCGAAGCGGTGCCGCAATCGACCTTCACGTTGACCGAAGCTCCCTGACGCAGCTCGAGCGCGTCGTGCTGCAACTTGTCGACGGTCACTTTGAGAAGCACTACATTGCCCTCTTCACCTTGCACGTGCGCGGAGCGCTCGATCTCGAAGACCTTGCCGTAGTGCCGGGTGCCGGTTTCCGTGGCGAGGATATAAGAGGCGTCGAGCCGGGGATCAACCTCATTGCCGGATTCAGCCTTTTCTTGCGCCGCCTTCTCTTTCTTATCCTTTTCCGCTTTGGCCACGAACCCCATCCGATCTTCCGGCATCAGCACGTCGAGTTCCCATTCTTTATCCGGATTGGACACGGTCAGGAGCAACTGCCCCATCTCGACCGGGCGGCTGAGCAATTTTTCCCGAATCTGCCAGGTAACGACCTGACCATTGATCGGACTGCGGATTACCAATTTGTCCAACTCTTCGCGTAGCAGCTTGAGCTGGGCCTCGTAGCTCGATTCTTGCTCACGGAATTGCATGGCCTCGCTCTTGAGCCGCTCCTGTTCTTCAAGCGAAAGACGGCTGCGGGCCGCTTCTTGAAGCAACCGCTCCTTGGCGGCCGATTGCGATCGGGCGGCGTTGCGCTTCCCTTCCGTGTCTACCAACTTCACATCGAGATCGTTGTTGCGCAATTTGATCAGCGGTTGATCTTTTTTGACCATATCGCCGTGCTGGACGAGAATCTCATCGACGTCGCCCGCCACTTCGGCAAACACGTCGCGCTTGTCCACCGGCTCGAGCGTCCCCTTCCCCGAAAGCTGGAACTTCATCGGGATAACGAACAGCGCCACGAGCAGCACCAGGACGGCGCCGCCGATCGAGAGCGTCTTCGGCAGCGTGCGGGCTTGCACCAACCACCGCGATTTGCCGATCGCTCGCCAGACCGGCATCAGGAAGAGTTCATTGTGCTCGCGGGCGTTGGAGAGAGCCAGCGCGCTGTGGTCGGTCACGACGTCGATCCGCCGCCGCATGCTCTCGGTCAGATTATCTTCGGTGATCTGCTCGATCACCAGCGCGCCGAGAAACTCGGGCGGTTCGTTCTCGTCGTCCTTGTCGCCGCGCGGCCGTTCGAGCGGCAGCACGGCCACCATCTTGGAATGCGATTCGTCGGCATAAGTTTCGACCGACTCTTCGATCTGCGGCGGGAGGTTCGAGGTGTCGCCGCTATACCAAAGGTCTTCGCCCCCCGCGACGACGATCGACGCCAGCTTGCCAAGCAGCGTGACCGTGTTCGAGCGGTTGTCGAGCAGTTCCTGCCCGCTGATCGCCTCGACGCGGCAACGATTACCGCGCTTCAGCGCGACGCTCACTCGGTCGCAGCCGATGAGCCGCCGCCCTTCGTTGGCGATCGTGTAGGCCGTCCGCCGCGGATCGAGCCCTTCGTGAACGAGCCGAGTGAACTGCTCGAGCTGCGACCACATGATCTGCCGGTCGGCGAACGACCGCAGCCGGCGGGTCTTGAGAAAGTCGCCGGCCAAATCGCACATCTGCATCAGAAACCGCAGATAGCCGCGCTCGACCGTCGGCCGGCCGCCGGCCCGCTGAAAGACTTCGACGATCCCCTGCACTTCCTGGTCGCTCTTGAGCGCGCCGAGCACGAGCAGGAATTCGGTCGGGTTGGCGGCCTCGCCATTTTCGCCATCGCCGGAGTGCGGTTGCACGAGCAGCCCTTGCCCGTCGGCCGCCACTTTGTGGAGCAAGCGGCCGTGGCGCAGTTGATCGTCTTCGTTGTCTCCGAGCCGCGCTTGCTGGAGATTCATCTGATAGGCGAGCTTCAGACCGCCCCCCTCGTCGAGCGTCCAAATCGCGCCGCCGATCGCGGCCAGCGCCGTCACCACCCGCGTGAGAAACCCTTCATAAAACTCGCCGGGCGACATTTCAGAGCGCGAGAGCCCCTCGATCTCATGAACCAGCGTGCGAAGCTGCTGCCGCGTCTGGTCGATCAACTCGGGATCAAAGGAGGAGGCAGAACTCATAAGGGCGATCGAGGCTCGTCGAGCCGAAGAGAAAATCGTGCAAGCTAGGAGGGTGGAGTTTCCTGGCCGGAACCGGCAAGTCTTAAGCCAACCCTACCTTGAACTTAAGCCCAGTCGGGCCTTTTTTCGGGCGTCTGCCGACGATGCACCCGGAGATCCGTTAAAATTGGGTCGAACGTTACCTCATCGTCCGGCCGCTGGCAGCTTCCTTAAATTGAACGATACCGCCGTCGAATTGCAACCCTATCGGCGCTTTATCAGTCACCGGAGCCAACATGACAGACCGAGTTGACGACATTTGCCCCCGTCCCGCTAAACTGCCTACGCAACCAACCGAGCCGTTGGTTGAGCCGATTTATCCGAGTTCGGTCTACCGCTGCGCTGACCCGGCGCAGGCCGCCGCCATGCTTGCGGGCGAAGCACTTGGCCACGTCTACCGCCGCGACGGCCATCCCAATTCCGAACTGCTCGCGGAGAAATGCCGTCAATTGCACGGCGCCCCGCAGGCGGCGATCGCGGCCTCCGGGATGGGCGCGCTGGCCCTGGCCCTCGTCTCGCAGTGCCAGCAAGGGGATCATATCGTCGTCGGCAATCAGCTTTATGGCCGTAGCTTTCTATTGCTCTGCGACGAAGCGCGGCGGCTGGGAATCGCGACGACCGTCGTCGACACGTGCGATCTCGAAGCTACGGCAGCCGCAATCATTCCGGCGACTAAGCTGCTCGTCGTCGAAACGATCACCAATCCACTGCTGCGCGTCTCGGATATTCGCGGCCTCGCCGAAATTGCCCATCGCCGCGGGGCGTTGCTCCTGGTCGATAATACGCTGGCTTCGCCGCTACTCTGCCGGCCGCTTGAATTCGGCGCCGATCTGGTGCTGGAGAGTCTCACAAAGATCATGAACGGCCACAGCGATGTGCTGCTCGGCTTGCTCTGCGGTCGCGAAGAGGTCTGGCAGCGGGTGCCGACTACGCTTTCCACTTGGGGCTGGAGCGCCGCGCCGCTCGATTGCTGGCTCGCCGCTCGCGGGCTCGGCACGCTGCACCTGCGGGCGGAGCGGGCCTCGGCCAACGCGCTCGCCGCGGCTCGATTTCTCGCCGCCCGCCGTGAAGTCGAGATCGTCTACTATCCAGGACTCGCCGAGCACCATGACCACGAGTTGGCCACGCGGCAGCTCGGCGGCCGGTATGGCTCGTTGGTAACATTCACGCTGCATGGCGGCACGGAGGCGGCGGCGCGTTTCATTTCCGCGGCACGCCGCATCCCGTTCTGCCCATCGCTCGGGGAACTTTCGACGACCCTCACCCATCCCGAATCCACGAGCCATCGCGCGATGACCCCAACGGCACGCGAATCGCTCGGCATCAAAGGGGGCACGATCCGCCTCTCGGTCGGCGTGGAGTCGAGCGAGTTCGTTATCGAAGCGCTGATCGAAGCGCTGGCCGCGGGATAGCGTATTCGTAGCCGACGCTGCCAGCGTCGGTCACGCGGATGCTGGCAGCATCCGCCACGCCTCAGCTTTACAAGAAGAAATGCAAATGATAGGATAACATTCACTTATGAATGGTCGGCGCGGTTCGTGGCAATCCTTGCAGGGCCGCCCGCAGTTCTCATTTGGAACCTCTCGCAAAACTGCCTCGGCGGTTTTGCGAGAGGTTCCAACACCCGGAGATGCCTATGGCGCAGAAAGAAAAAGAAGAAGCGTTGGAGGTTGAGGGCACGGTGCAGCAAGCGCTGGCCAACACGCGGTTTCGCGTGCAAATCGAAGGGGGCCACATCGTGACCGCCCACGTCGCCGGACGGATGCGAAAAAACTTCATCCGCATCGTGCCGGGAGACAAAGTCAAAGTCGAACTCTCTCCCTACGATCTCACGAAGGGGCGCATCACGTTCCGAGAACGTTGAGGGCTGCCTAGCTATCGTGGACGGCGCGGGACAGCGCCATAATCTTGCGAAATGCGCGGCGCTTGCTTTATGCGCCCATGGAGCGCAATTCATCGGAGTTCCGATGCGTGAATTCCGCGGCCAAGGGACGCCAAAAGGCCCAGAATTCTTCCGAATTCGGTTACGGAAATCGCGACGTTCCTCGCCGCTTGCCGCGGCGTAACCTACGCTTGTGCAAACAGTCGGCGACCGGCCGGCCCCCTCAGGGGTGGATGCGGCGGCTCGGGGTTTCTGCCAAATTCGGAATCCTTAAAACCTTGCCGTCGCGGCGAGGGTATTAGTTTTCGGCGTTCCAGCGGCGCGTTGTCGGCAGTCGTATGATCGCCGGCCGCCGCTTTAGATTCCCAATTTTTGTCGAGGAGTTTCCATCGTGCGAAAAACATTGCTCTCTTTGTTGGCGGTGGCGTTGATGTTGACTGGCGCCGCCCGCTTGTCCGCCCAGGATAAGCCCGTCGCGATTCTGTCCGTGGCCAGTTACGACACGTTGCAGGCGGACCTGAAATTCGTCGGTCAATTGGCCGACGCCCCCGATCTCGATAAGAGCCTCGACGGAATCATCGCCCTGGTGACGCGCGGCCAAGGTCTCAAGGGCCTCGACAAATCCAAGCCGCTCGGCCTGGCGGTGTTCATGGACGGGCAGACCCCCAAGGGCTTCGCGTTTCTGCCGATCGCCGATCTGAAAGGATTCTTGGCGCTGTTTCCCCAGGTGAACGTGCAAGACAGCGACGGCACGCTCGAGATTCAAGGCCCCAACGGCCCGCCGGGCTACGCCACGCAGAAGGGAAGCTGGGCGTTCATCAGCAACGACAAGGACACGCTGAAATCCGCTCCCGCCGATCCAGAGAAACTGCTCGGCGATCTGAGCAAGGACTATGCGATCGCGGTGCAATTCAACGTGCAGAACGTGCCCGCTGATCTGCGCGAGAACGCCACTCAGATCTTCCGAGCGGGCGTCGAAGTCGGCTTGCAGCAGAAGCCGGGCGAGGACGACATCGCCTATGAGTTCCGCAAGAAGATGGCCCAAGCCCAACTCAAGCAGATGGAGACTTTGATCAAGGACCTCGATCAGTTCACGATCGGCTGGGCCATCGATCCGTCGGCGAAGACCACGAATCTCGATATCAGCTTGACCGCGGTTGCCACTTCGCCGATTGCCAAGCAGTTCGCCGAGATGGCGAATGTGAAGTCGGATTTCGGCGGGTTCCTGCTTCCGGACGCGGCAATAACGCTTAATGTCTGCTCGAAGTTCGATCAGGCCGACGCCGATCAAGCGATTGCCCTGATCCAGACTGCACGGACGAAGGCCAACGAAAGCATCGAGAACGACAGCACGATTCCGAACGAGGAAGGGAAGAAGCAGGCCAAGGAAGTCGTCAGCCAATTGCTCGACGTGGCGGAACACACTGTCAAGTCTGGTAAGCTCGACGGGGGCGCCGCCTTGACGATGGAGCCGAACGCGCTTTCATTCGCGGCCGGTGGATTTGTCAAGGATGGCCCGTCATTGGAAGCAGCCATCAAGAAGCTGGTGGCCCTCGGGGCGGCCGACCCGAACTTCCCCGTCGTGAAGTTCGATATTGAAAACCATAACGGGATCAAGATGCACAGCCTCGCGATTCCGATGAACGACGACAACGCCAAGAAAGTCTTCGGCGATACGATGGATGTCTACATCGGCATCGGCGCCGAGAGCGCCTACGTCGCCTTCGGCAAGAACAGCCTGACGCTGCTCAAGTCGATCATCGACAAGCCGGCCGCCACGGGCCAAAAGAACTATCCGTTCCAGCTCAACGTGGCGCTCACGCCCATCTTGGAGTTCATCAACTCTACGAATCCAAATCCGGGCGCGATGATGGCAGCGCAACTGTTATCGGCCACTCCAGGCAAGGACCACATCCGACTCACCGCCAGCGTGATCACCAACGGCGTGAACTACCGGATTTCGGCGGAGGAAGGCGTGCTCAAAGCGATCGGCGCCGGAGCGAAGATGGCCAGCGGCATGGCCGGCGGCGGCGGCAGGCGGCCCGGGCGGTAGTCGCGCGGAAGTCGCCACTTTTATCACCGAGCGCGGCACCGGCGGGAAACCTCGCCGGCGCCGCTTTTTTTGCGCGCCTGCCTGCGCAGCACATCGTATCGAACCACTTCTCTTCGCTGCGGGTTTGCGGTACGGTTGTGACTATATGCCTTCCTTCCCGACCATTCGCACTGAAATCGCCGGCGTTCCGGTTGCCGACCTGGCGCGGCAATTCGGCACGCCGACTTACATCTACGATTCCGCCAAGATCGTCGAGCGGATCAATGACTTGCGGCAGTTCGACACCATTCGCTATGCCCAAAAGGCTTGCTCGAATCTGGCGATCCTCGACTTGGTGCTCCGCCAGGGGGCGCTCGTCGATGCCGTGAGCGCTGGGGAAATCCGCCGGGCGCTCTCCGCCGGCTTCCAACCGCATGGCAATCCTCCGCCGCTGGTCTACACGGCCGACCTCTTCGATCGCGAGACGCTCGATCTGGTAGTCGAACTGGGGCTGCACGTCAACTGCGGCTCTCCCGACATGATCGACCAACTCGGTGCGCGCGCTCCCGGCAGCCGAATCACGCTGCGGATCAACCCCGGCTTCGGCCACGGACATAGCCAGAAGACGAACACCGGCGGCGAGCAATCCAAGCACGGCATCTGGCACGAAGAGCTGACTGACTGCCTGCGCCGGGCCGATCGATATGGCTTGGAGATTGCTGGGCTGCACATGCACATCGGATCGGGGACTGATCTCGAACATCTGCGGCACGTTTGCGAAGCGATGGAGCGCATGGCCCGCGAAGTGGGCCGCTCGCTGACCACGATCAGCGCCGGCGGCGGCTTACCGGTCCCTTATCGCGAGACGCAGTCGTACGTTGATCTCGATGCCTATTTCCAACTCTGGGACCAAGTCCGCTGCCGGCTGGCGGAAGCGTTCGGCCACTCGCTGACGCTGGAGATCGAACCGGGGCGGTATCTGGTGGCGGAATCAGGTTATCTCTTGACCGAGATTCGCGCGATCAAGCGGATGGGAGACAACACTTTCTATCTTGTCGACGCGGGCTTCAACAATCTGGCTCGGCCCATCCTGTACGGGGCGTATCATCCGATGTCGATCGTCCCCGCAAAAGGGAACGGTAGCGATCGGGCGCTGCGCGATGTGGTGGTCGGCGGGCCACTTTGTGAATCGGGCGACATCTTCACGCAGGAGGAAGGGGGTTTCGTCTCGACGCGCGAGCTGCCGGCCGCAGAGGTCGGGGAATGGCTCGTGATGGAGGTCGCCGGTGCGTACGGCTTCGTGATGGGCTCGAACTACAATTCAAAGCCGCTCGCCGCTGAATTGCTCATCACCGACGGCATGCCGCATTTAGTCCGCTCGCGCCAGACTTTCGAGGACCTCATCCGCGGCGAAACGATCCCACAGCGGGAATGACGAATGTCGAATGACGAATGTCTAAAGAAGTCCGAATGACTAATATCTAAGAGCAAGTGCAACGCAAAGTCCATTCGACATTCGGCCTTCGTCATTTTTTAGACATTCGTCATTAGTCCTTCGTCATTGGCCTATTTCCCCGCCATCGCCGCCGCCAAGATCCGCGAGGTGCTTTCGCGCATGATCCGCGGGTCAACCTGCTTGCCTTCCAGCAACGTCTTGCGGACGTCCTTGCCGGAGATGAAGACGGGCTTTTCGTCCTTGTGGTTGTCCATCAGATCGACCCGGCCGGACGAATCGTAATAGGCAGCGAAGCCCACTTTGACCGGCTGAATCTTCAAGTCCCCCTTCAGCTTGCCGAAAATCTCCTGGGCGTCGAAATCGCCCCAGATCGCCGTGCCGTCGTGATATGGGGCGTCGGCATGTTTGCGGCCGATCACAATGTCGGTGAAGCCGAAATTCTGGCGATAGATCGAGTGCATAATGGCTTCCTTCGGCCCGCCATAAAACATCTTGATATCCAGCCCGAGCAGGATCACACGATCGGGGACGGATTCGCCGCGCGGTCCCCATAGCGACTGGTCACTATCCCCTTCGCCTAAACCGCGTTGCTCGATGAGCGCTTCGTAGGTGTGCATCCGCACATCGGCGTCCACGTCGTCTCCCTTGGTCTCGCCGATGAGCGGGTTGAGGCAGGCGCCGGCGTTGTGCCCCGCCCGCAGCAGCGTTTCGAGACCATAGACGAGCGCATATTCGTGCGCGCGATGCAGCGGATTGCGGGTCTGAAAGGCGACGACCCGATTCCAGCCCTTGCTGGCCAGCAGTTTGCGGACCTCGCGCGGCGAGAGGACGTATTTGCCGAACTTGGGATGCTTCGGCTGCGGCAGCACGCGGATCGTGCCGCCGAGCAGATGCGTCTTGTCGGCATCTCCCTTGAGCACCATGTCCGCGCCCGGATGATCCGTGCGCTCGGTGAGATAGACGCTCTTGATGTACTTGGGCTTGTCCCAAGGAAAGATGTCGTTGATCTCCAGCGCCGCGACAACGGCCCCGGCCGAATTCACCAGCGCCACGCGCTGGCCGACCTTGAGCTGCGCCGCGAGTTCTTTCGTCACCGGCAAGGCCAACGGGATCGTCCAGGCATAGAGCTTCCCTTCGTGCTCGATGACCGATTCATCGAGCACCCGATTGTAAGTGGCGGAATTCATCGGGCCGGTCAGCGGGCTGAGCGCCCCGTCGCCAAATCGATAGACGGTCGAAAGATCGGCGTCGGAGACCGGCACCTTGGGCAGCCCAGCCGCTTCGGCTTGAAATCGCCCGATTTCCTCGGCAGCGACAGTGCGACTCAACGGTTCCTTCAAACCACCATGCGGGGGAATCAGATCGGCCATAGTTCAATACCTCGTTGGTCAGTGTAGTAGGCACACTCCGTGCGCCGTAACCGCGAACGGCACACGGAGTGTGCCTGCTACTTAGTCTGCGACTATGAAGTGGATCAGTATAGGAAAACCCTTCCGGCCGAACAACCGTGGGTCACGCCCACGCAATCATTCCCGCGGCCGTATCTCCAGAATCACGCTCTCCGAGTCCGTGCCGGCCAGCGGATACGCCGCGAGCTTGCTCAGCCGCAATCCTTGCATCAACCGCCGCTCGCGGGCGGCGGCCCGCTCATCGACCCACGATGGTCCCTTGATCAACAGCAAGCGCGAGAATGAATCCCAATGGGGATTGAACCAGGTCAGCAGCTTCGCCATCGGCGCCACGGCACGGACGACCAGTGTGTCGAACTCTCCGTCGTCCAAGAGATTCTGCGCCGGCGCATGGCGCACCGCGATCGTCAGTCCGGCCTCTTTAACGATGGCGTCCAGCGCCCTGGCCTTCTTAGCGACCGAATCAGAAAGCGTCACGGCGAGATCGGGGCGGATCACGGCCAGCAAAACGCCCGGCAGACCGCCGCCGCTCCCCACGTCGAGCACCCGGTCGCCGGACTCCAGAAACGGCTCCAATTTAACGGCGTCGATCACGTCACGGCGGACGAACTTTTCATAGTCGGTGTGCCGCGTCAGGTTCAGCCGCTCGTTCCAATCCCAGAGTCGTAGGCAGAAGCGATCGAGCTGCGCGATTTGATCCTCCGGCAGTTCGATCCCATGCCGCGCCAGCGCGGCGGTGAGCGTGTCGGCGGCAGGATCGGAGGGGAAAGGCATCGACGGTTCGAAGTCAAAGCCGACGTCCGTTAGCCCCGTGGCTTGCCACGGGATGGAATCGCCGAACGTCGTAATGTAGCAGGCACACTCCGTGTGCCGTCCGCCCGTTGCGGCACACGGAGTGTGCCTACTACGTTAGCAGTCGCCGCCGCGCCCCGTCGAGGATAAACTGATTACCATGTGGCCGCAATCGCACGAAACGCAAAAGCTGCTCTCCGACGCTCGGGCCGGAGATGCCGAGGCGGTCAACCGTCTCCTGGAGCGGCATCGAGCGGCGCTGCGACGGATGATCGACCTGCGAATGGATCACCTCGTGCAGCGGCGCGTCGATGCCAGCGACATTGTGCAGGACGTGCTGATCGAGGCCCATCGCCGACTGCAAGACTATCTTGAAGACCCGGTCATGCCGTTTCATCTCTGGCTGCGCCACATGGCCCGGGATCGACTGATTGACGCCCATCGGCGGCACCGGGTGGCGGCGCGGCGCAGCGTCGACCGCGAGCAGCCGCTGGTGGCCGCCGCCTTCCTCGACCGTTCGACGCTCGATCTGGCCGGCGAGCTGAAAGACCCCGAACTCACCCCGGCCGCCGCCGCGACCTGGCATGAGCTACAAATCCGCTTCCAACAAGCGATCGACACGATGGACGAACAAGACCGCGAGGTCGTGCTCCTGCGCCACTTCGAGCATCTCTCGAACGGCGATGTCGCCGAAGTCCTCGGCCTCAGCGAACCCGCCGCCGGCATGCGCTACCTCCGCGCGATGCGCCGGCTGCGCGTGAAGCTACAGGCACCGAAAGATGAACAGGCGGACGACAAATGAAAGGTGGCTTGTTGAAGGGGTTTTCGATCGATGGAACTAGCGGTGGACTGCCCGTCGCGGAACTCTACATTTCGATCGCGGAAATACGTCAGATGAGATGATGGCGAAGCCAACTATGCGATACCACTTGCGATTAAAGGAGTTTGCCGCTCAGCGTGACCTTGAAGTAGAAGAGGAAGGGTCCGATCTCTCAATTTACTCGCACTGCAAGCGTTATCGGTACGCATTCGCTAGGACGTGGTTGGCAAAGGGGCCCGTGATGCTTTGGGTGATGATCAATCCCGGCACTGGTGACACTGAGAAGCGGCGGCGACCGACCCTCGAGAGATGTATCAACTTCACGCGCTCGTGGGTCTCCGATCCAGCCGGGATAATGCTCGCCAATTTATTTGCCGTTAGGACCAAGAAGGCGAATGGACTCCGCAGCATTCAGGATCGAGATCGAGTCGGACAGCACAACTATGACACGTTGGACCTGTTGAGCAAAATCGTTAAACCTAAATGCACGATCTTCGCCTGGGGCAATTGGGGTGCGCGATACCCGCTGCCGGTCGCGGTGATTCGATTGTTCCGCGAGCCGCAATGCTTAGGCTTAGCGGCGAAGGATCAGCCGTGTCATCCGCTTCCAGTGCCAGGCAAAACCACCCCGGTGCCATACCTGCTCTAATAGAGTATTTCGCGGTATACTTTGATCGAGCGGGCGCGCCGCAGAGCTTAAATAAGCCGGCTTTGTGTTGAACCTCCACTTGGCGTTCAGCATGAAATACAATTTACGGAGTTTTCCCATGAAAGAGTTGACTCGCATTACCCTCGATCCGGCCGTCATGGGTGGCAAGGCATGCATCCGCGGCTTGCGGGTCACCGTTGGAACAGTCGTCGGGATGCTGGCGGCGGGACGGTCGCGGAGCGAAATCCTCACGGCATACCCCTATCTAGAGCCTGAAGACATCGACGAAGCACTGGCGTATGCGGCTTGGCGCGTCGAGGAGCGAGAGGTCCCGCTGGCTACCGCATGAGCATCAAAATCGTGATCGACATGAATCTGTCTCCCGATTGGGCGCCAGTGCTTGAGCATCACGGTTGGCCGGCGGTCCATTGGTCCAAGGTAGGCGATCCGCGAGCCATTGACCGGGTCATCATGGACTGGGCGACCGCGAATGACTACGTCGTGTTTACTCACGACCTGGATTTCGGCACGATTCTGGCCCTGACTCACGCGCAGGGGCCAAGTGTGCTTCAAGTTCGGGCCGAAGATGTGTTGCCGGACCATCTGGAAGGCGTAGTGGTCGCAGCTCTCAAACAGCACGATGCCGACTTGGCTTCGGGCGCTCTCGTCGTAGTCGACGAACGAAAATGCCGAGTTCGCGTCTTGCCCATTTGATGGCGCATCCATGCCCACGCCGACCTGCTGACGCAGGTGCCCGCATGGGTATGGCGCCCAATTCAGCCCAAAATCCAATTCGACTGATGTCGCTCACTACCGATCAACATGACGAAAAGCTGGCTCGCGTGCTGAATGAACTTGCCGACGCGCAGCGGGCGGGGCGGGCGCCGAGTTTGGAGGAGGCGGCGCGGGAGCATCCCGATTTGGCCGATGAGCTGCGCGATCTGTGGGGCGCGGTGATGGTGGCGGATGCGGTCGCCTCGCATGCTTCCGTGGCCGCGACCAAATCTGCGGCTTCGTCGGCCGAGCCGGCGCCGCTTTTGGAATTGCCGGCGCGGCTGGGCGACTACGAGCTGCTCGAAGAGATCGGCCGCGGCGGGATGGGGATCGTTTATCGCGCGCGGCAGATCAGCTTGGATCGGATCGTGGCCGTGAAAATGATCCTGCGGGGAACTCTCGCCTCGCTGGATGATCTGGCCCGCTTTCGGGCCGAGGCGGAAGCGGCCGCGCGGCTCGATCATCCCAATATCGTGCCGGTCTATGAAGTCGGCGAGATCGAAGGGCAGCCCTATTTCAGCATGAAGTTCGTCGCCGGCACGACGCTCGCCCGGCGGCTGGCCGAGGGGCCGCTCGTGCCGCGCGAGGCAGCCGCGATCATGCTGCCGGTCGCCCGAGCGATCCACTTCGCCCATCGGCAAGGGCTGTTGCATCGCGACCTCAAGCCCTCGAACATCCTGATCGACGAAGAGGGGCAGCCGCACATCACCGATTTCGGCCTGGCCAAGCGAATCACCGACAACACCGGGCTCACGCACACCGGAGCGATCATCGGCACGCCGAGTTACATGGCCCCCGAGCAGGTCGGCGGCAACCGTGGCGAGATTGGGCCGACGAGCGACGTCTACAGCCTCGGCTCGATCCTATATCAGATGCTCACTGGCCGGCCGCCGTTTCAGGCCGCCTCCCCGGTCGATACGCTGCTGATGGTGCTCGAGCAAGACCCAGTGCCGCCGCGGCTGTTGAACGTCAAGGCCGATCGCGACCTGGAAATGATCTCGCTCAAGTGCCTGCAAAAGCCGCCGGACTTGCGCTACCCCTCGGCCGACGCGCTGGCCCACGATCTGACGGCCTATCTGGCGGGCGACCCGGTCTCCGCCCGCAGCGGCGGCGTGATGCAGGTCATGTCGCGGCTGTTCCGCGAGACGCACCATGCCCCGATTCTCGAAAACTGGGGCCTGCTCTGGATGTGGCACAGCGTGGTGCTATTCGGCCTCTGCCTGGCGACGAACTTGCTATCGTGGGAGGGCGTCACGAACCGCTGGCTGTATCTCTGGGTTTGGGCCGGCGGGCTGGCCGTCTGGGCGCCGATCTTCTGGTGGCTGCGAAGGCGCTCCGGGCCGGTCACGTTCATCGAGCGGCAGATCGCGCATCTTTGGGGCGCGGCAGTGATCGCCAGCGTGCTGTTGTTCATCATCGAATGGATGCTCGACCTGCCGGCGCTCAAGCTATCGCCGGTGCTCGGCCTGCTAGCGGGGATGGTCTTCTTCGTGAAAGCTGGCATCCTGGACGGGGCGTTTTACTTTCAAGCCGCCGCGCTGTTCTTGACGGCCGGCGTGATGACAATTTGGCCGCAATTTGGCGACACGATCTTCGGCCTCGTCTCCGCCGCCTGCTTCTTCATCCCCGGCTGGAAGTATTACCGGCAGCGGCGACGGGGAATGACGAATGCCGAATGACGAATGTCTAATGAATGACGAAGCACTAATGTCGAAGATCCGCCGCGGCTGGACGAATCGCAAGCGGTAATGGCGATAAATTCGTCATTCGTGCTTCGTCATTCTTTCGTCATTTTGTCATTCGCCATTAGACATTCTCCCGCCCTCTCTCCTTGCACGGTCGCTGGGAGCGACTTAGGCTTTATGAACGTGGGCAGGGGTGAAAATGCGTATGCGGGGAGGAGCGGTTATGTCGCGAAAAATGATCCTGACGGGCCTGTTTGTCGGCCTGACTGCGGGAGCCGTTTTGCTCGGAGCGTATTCGTCGTGGGGCCAGGAAAAGCCGCCGGCGAAGACCCCGGCCCCGATCAAGCCGCTGCCGCCAGCCAAGCCGATCGAACCGCTCAAGCCGAAGGAGCCAGCCAAGCCACGACCGGCGGACAAATCGCTCGATGCCGGTCAGCCGACCGTCATGGGATCGATGCCGGACGACGCGACTCGGGCGGCGCTGGCCAAGAAGGTCGAGTTGGATTTCGCCGATGTCCCGCTGCAAAAGATCGTCGATGCCCTGGCCGCGCAGACCAAGCTGGAAATCATGGTCGCGGCCAAAGATTCGGCCGCGACCGACGCCGGCCCGAAACAGAATCTGACAGAAAACGGACCACGGACAACGGACCACGGACCAACAACCGCGCCCGACGCCGCCCCGAAGCAGAATCTGACCGTCCATCTCAAGGGAGTTTCGGCTTTGAGCGCTCTCGATCTCATCTCGCGCGATTTGGGCTGGACGTGGTTCGCCGATGAAGGGGCTGTGGTCATCACGAATGATGATCGGCTCCCATCGGTCGCGCAGGTTTACAACGTGCGCGACCTGGTGCTCGCCCATCCAAACTCGACCGGACATGAGGATGAAACGCTCGACTACGATTATTCATCGCTGGCTGAGGTCATCACCGGGGCGATTTCATCGCCCAATTGGTCGGCCGACGCGAACGTGCTCCAGGATTGCAGCCCCTTCCACGGCACCTTCACCCTCGCCCAGGATCAAAAGGTCCAAGACCAAGTCGCCGCGCTCTTGGCCGCCTTGCGCAAATCGCGCGACTTGAAGCCGCAGCAGTACGACGCCAGCGTGAACGCCGGCTTGGGAATCTCGCCGACCGATGAGACGGCGATCGACAAGGCGCTGGTGAAAGAGGTCTCCGCGCAGCCCACCGCCGCGAAGCTCGACGATCTGGCCGAATGGATTCGCAAGGCGTTCGGAATCCCGGTGCATGTGGACGCTCATGCCCGCGAGGCCGGCTTGCCGAACACGGCCGCGGCGCAGAATGCAACCGCGGTTCCCGACGCAGCAGCAACAAAACCCGCGGCGCCGAACTCGCCCGAGGCGCCGGTGACCGTCGTTGGCTCGCCGCTCGGCCAGGCGCTCGATATGCTGTTGGAGGATTCCAAGTTGGCGTACACGGTCAAAGATGAGGTGCTGTTGATCACGACCAAGGACGACGAAAAATCGCTGCGCACCGTGCGCGTCTATCCGGTCGGCGACCTGATCGGCGGCGATTTCGACAAAGACGGCGTCGACGAGGAATACGGCCGGCTGCTCGATGTGATCACCCGGTCCATCGATCCCGATTCCTGGGCCTCGCTCGACAAACCCAAGTCGGGCAATGCCTACATCAGCTATCTGCCGACCGGCCGCGCCGTAATTTGCACTCAAACCCGCGCCGACCACGGGCACGTGGCGGAAATCGTGGCCAAGCTCCGCAAAGCGATCGGCGAGCAGCCCGCCGCGACCGCTCCACAGCCAGCCTCCGCCGACGGTTCGGCGAAGGAGGGGAACCATCCGCTGAGCATGAAAATCTACAAGCTCAACGCCGACCTTCCGGCGGACGATTTCGTCGCGGTCGTGAAAGACCTCGTCGAGCCGAAGAGTTGGACCGGCGAAGCCTACATCCACGGCGTCCCCGGCGCGATCGTCGTCAAGCAAACCGGCGCGATCCAAAAGCGCGTCGAGAAGATGCTGATCGACCTGAATGCCATCCCCGACCCAAAGAAATCGCCACCATCCGGCACGCCGACGCTGGTGGGGAAGCGGAAGGCGATCTAGCGGCGATTATCTGCCCCGACGTTTGTTTAACGCCAAATCGCACCGACGGGAACGCGTGTCGGTTCCGCTGCAAAAATCGGACGGGCAACACGCGCCACAGTCTGCTGGTCGGCTTCAAACGCAGGCTCCGGGAGCAATGGCGATGGCAACGAGTGGCTGTCGGAAAACGGCGTTGACTTCACTTTCTCGTTGTGTGCATGCACCATGAGTGCGTGAAGGGCAATCGTATCGCGGATATTGTATGCCAAGAGCGTTTCAAGGGCCTTGGCGTTTTTCCGCCGTTCGTACTCCCTCCAAAGCAGAACCGCGGCGAAGCCATCGACGTCCTCCAGGCCCGGGCGAGCAATACCCACTTGGCGTTCGCAGCCCTTCAGACCGCCCTTGATGCCAAGGCTATTAAGCGCATATCTCAAGTCGATGTGCGCAAGAGGAATATTTACGCAGAAGAATCGCTCGATGAATGGGACATCGAAGCAGCGGCCGTTATAAGTTACCAGCAGAGAATAGTCCAACAAGTCCTTCGGAAAGTCGTCTAGGTTCTCTCCATTGACGTAGTGGCGGACAGACAGGCCATCGTAAATGACTGCGGTTGTAACTTTGTGCCACGCATACAGCCCGGTGGTCTCAATGTCCACGAATGCGCAGGAATCGTGGAAGTCGCGGAAAAGTCGCCAGAGCTGACTGCTCGGTAGATTCTCGGCGAAGTATCTGGCGTTCCGATCCGCGTACTGCCGGCCGGATTCCTCGATATGGCGAGACCACGAATCTCGCCAATGTCGTGGCAGGCATTGCGGTGTCGCTTCACGGACCGCGTTCCAAGAGGTTATCCCAGTCGACCACAGGGCCCGCTCGGTCGTCTCGCCGATACCAGGAATATGGCAGAAAGTGTTGGTCAACATGGCATCCCTCTCGCTACTTTGCTTGGCTGATCGAACAGCTTGCGCGAAACTCACATGAATTGCATTTCCACGCCTCCGGGAGACGGGCGATTGCACCAACGTCTACCAAATTGAATGCGGACAACGTCCCCTCAGCGTTGGCGATATCCACCGGCTCCTCCCAGGTTTCTGTGGTCTCGTTTTGCAAGACGTGAATCTGTACTCGCTTTTTCGGTCGGATAAAGAAGTACCCGTACAGGTCGGCTTGGGCGAATGCGACTGGTTTCGTGAAGCTTAGCAGCGACCGGCTTCGAGTGCTTTTGTATTCGTATGCGAATTCATCGGTGATACCGTCGGGCATACCCACGACGACGTAGCTCCTCCACGGAAAGTGCCAGCGCATCGTGGGATATTTTTCTGCCCGTAATGCTTGATCGATCTTTCCTCGCAACATGGCCTCGTCCCTGGAGACGATGACGCGAACACGGTGCGCCGCTGCATTTTCTTCTTGGAGCTTCCGTTGCAGAGGTCCACGGTCCGGGTCAACCATCTGAGCTCGGCTGCCGTTTCCGCCCATCCGTCTTATCCTCACAAAGGTCGGACTCGCTTTCGAAAAGTGCCGGTTGCGCTCCGAGGTCTGTCGCTGATCCTCCTCACAGAGTTTTTGCACATCGGCGAAAGTGATTTTACTTCCGACGCCTAAAAGGGAATCATCATCCGTTGGCAGCGCGTTGATGATGCCCAAGCGGTCCGCAAACCTAACGCGGTCAGCCAAATAGGTGGTGAAGAAAGTCAACTCGTTTGCGCGGCTCTTGAGCACCGCTTGTTGTTCGCACCAGCGCTGTTGAGCCACGTCGGCAATTCCGACAAAGACCAGCCTGTCCCGCGGCGCGCCCCGGCGATCCTTTTCGAGCATTAACAAATGGCGCAGCCATTCGCGGTTGTTGCAAACCCGAGCCAGACTCCTCATCACTTCGTTCATGGCAATTCAAATCGTCGTTTCGGTCGCTATTCGTTTGACGTATCACAAAAACCGCGGATTCATGCGCTCTTGCTTTTCCGTTTTGCTGTTGCTGATCGTGCGCTCTTAGTCGATTCCGTTTGGCCTGCCGGATTCCGATGCCACCGACGGCGAAACGCCAACGTCCACCACGGGTCTTTCTTAATGTCGATTCCCGCGTCCCGTTGCTCCCAAAACCATTGAATTACGGCAATGACGCCCCACGCATGGGCGTAATCCAGTTTTCGCAGCGATTCGGCCAGACTTCCGACCGCCGCCTCCCGATCCTTGCTTTCCGATTCCCCAAAATACCACTCGTCACCAGCGCTCTCCAGCCTGTGTGTGTCTTCAACGGCCGTCGCCAATAGTTCACCTGGATTTGCGAAGTCCGGGTCGAACCGCTTGCCGCGAACCACCGTTGCCAAGAGTGCCCAATCGTGCAGCCGGTGCTCGAGTACGCGATCGCCGATAAAGTCTGAGTAGGATTCTGAGAATGTGCGGGCGTTATCCGCCATCGCTCGAGAAAGCAAAGCCGCCCAACATTCCACTGCCTGATTGAGGGCCGGAGCCGAATTGCCTACGATTTCAATCGCTTTTGGGGCGGGATACACCGAGTAACGTGTGTCGGAACGGGCCATAACCTCCTCCTTAATTGACTACAGCTTATCCAGGCGTCGCCAGGTTGTCAACATTTATTATGACAAAATGGTGACACAGGGATTCGGAGCCTCACGGCTAGAAGTGCCGAATCGTCGAGTTCAACGATTTATCCACGTCGATTCGTGATATAATCGTCATCCCGCATTTATTCTGTCGCCGGGTTTCATTCCGATTGGTGGCGCCCGCTGCCGATTGCCCCACCTTTTCGCTGACTGATAGAAAACGACCAAATGCATTGGCATCGTCTAATTTGCGGCATTACCGTCTTCGCGATGGTTGCGGCCTCGTCAGCTTGGTCGCTGGCAGCCGACAATTCGAAGAAGCCGACAACTTTCGATGCCGCGAAGCTCCCGCCCGCGACTGCGCGCGAGGTCGATTTCATTCGCGATGTTCGCCCGCTGTTCGAGGCCCGGTGTTGGAAGTGCCACGGGGAGGCGAAGCATGAATCGGGGTTGAGCCTGTTTCGCAAGGAGTCGGCGTTTGCGGGCGGGGATGGCGGCAAGGCGTTTGAGCCGGGGAAGAGTGCCGAGAGCCGGTTGATTCGGTATGTCTCGGGGCTCGATTCCGAGACGGTCATGCCGCCGGAGGGAGAAGGGGAGCGGTTGACGGCAGAGCAAGTTGGCTTGTTGCGAGGCTGGATCGATCAAGGGGCGAAATGGCCGGCGGAAGCGGATACGGCCGGGGCGTCGGCAAGCACGCACTGGGCGTATAAGAAGCCCGAGCGGGCGACGATTCCCGCGGTGAAGAACTCGGCTTGGCCGCGGAATGAGATCGACTATTTCGTGCTCGCTCGGCTGGAAAAAGAGGGGCTCGCGCCGCAGTCCGAGGTAGATCGCGCGCGACTGATTCGCCGCGTCTCGCTCGATCTCGTCGGCCTGCCGCCGACGGTCGAAGAGGTCGATGCGTTTCTGGCGGATAAGGGCCCGGACGCGTATGAAAAAGTGGTCGATCGGCTGCTCGCCTCGTCGCGCTACGGTGAGCGCTGGGCGCGGCCCTGGCTCGATCTGGCCCGCTATGCCGATACGCACGGCTACGAGAAGGACACGCGGCGGAGCATGTGGCCCTATCGCGATTGGGTCATCAATGCTTTGAACAAGAACATGCCGTTCGATCAATTCACGATCGAACAATTGGCCGGCGATCTGCTGCCGAACGCCACGCTCGAGCAGAAGATCGCCACCGGCTTTCACCGCAACACCATGATCAACATGGAAGGGGGCGTCGATCCGGAGGAGTATCGCGTGGCGGCCGTGATCGATCGCGTGAACACGACGGCGACCGTCTGGCTCGGCACGACGCTCGGCTGCTGCCAGTGCCATAGCCACAAATACGATCCGTTCAAGCAGAAGGAATACTACCAGTTCATGGCCTTCTTCAATAACACGGCCGATACGGGTTCCAACGAGAACCCGAAGGTCGAGGTCGCGGCGGAGGGGCGAGGGACGAGGGACGAGGGACGAGGGGACGCAGACCGCCGAAAAGTTGAGCCCGTTGTGATTGCGGCGATCGAAGAAAACGCGACGGATGTGAAGAGCGAAAACGGCGCGAAGAGCCAAAGCGAAGCCAAGAACGATTCGTTAGTCGGCTCGCTTGCGAGCCGATCCGCAGCCCCCGCCGAGACGAATGATAAATCCGCCGAAAAGAAACCGAAAGCCAAGAAGAAACCCGAGCCGCCGAAGCTCACGACGCTCGTGATGCAGGAATTGCCGAAGCCGCGAGAGCAGCATCTGTTCGTCGGCGGGAGCTTCTTGAATCCGGGAGAAGTGGTCTCACCGAACGTGCCTGCGGTCTTGAATCCGTTCCCGGCCGATCAGCCGCGCAATCGATTGGGCTTGGCCAAATGGCTCGTCGATCCGGCCAATCCGCTCACGGCGCGAGTCGCGATCAACCGCATCTGGGCGCAGTATTTCGGCAGCGGCATCGTGCTCACCATCGAGGATTTCGGCACCAAGGGGGAGCGGCCGATGCATCCCGAGCTGCTCGATTGGCTGGCGACCGACTTCATCCGCCGCGATTGGGATTTGAAGGCGATGCACCGGCTGATCGTCACCTCGGCCACCTATCGGCAATCGTCGCGAGCGACGCCCGAGCTGCTCGAACGCGATCCGCAGAATCGCCTGCTGGCCCGGGGGCCGCGCGTGCGGCTCGAAGCGGAATTGGTCCGCGATCAGGCCCTGGCCGCCAGCGGTTTGTTGAGCCCCAAGATCGGCGGGCCGAGCGTCATGCCGCCGCAGCCCGACGGGATTTGGAGTTCGCCGTATAGCGGCGACCGTTGGGCCACTGCGGCGGGCGAAGACCGTTGTCGTCGCGGCCTGTACACGTTTTGGAAGCGGACCGCCCCGTATCCGTCGTTCACGAGCTTCGACGCTCCAAGCCGCGAGTTTTGCGTCGTCCGCCGCCCGCGAACCAATACGCCGCTGCAAGCGCTCGCAATCTTGAACGACCCGGTTTACATCGAGGCAGCACAAGCCCTCGCCCGCCGAATGGTGAAGGAACCCGACCGCGCCGACGCGACGGCGCGGCTCGTTCGCGGCTTCCGGCTCTGCCTGGCCCGCACGCCGGAGCCGGCGGAGTCGGATCGGCTCCTGTCGCTGTATAATCAGGAACTCGATCGCTTCCGCGGCGACGCCAAATCGGCCCAGTCGATCGGCGGCAAGCTCGACGGCGCGGCGCCCGCCGCCGAACTCGCCGCTTGGACGGTCGTGGCCAACGTGCTGCTGAACCTCGACGAGACGTTGAACAAAGGATGATTGCTCTAAAGAGTGAATTACGAGGAAGTTTTTATGAGGAACCCAGGAAGGCAGGAGAGTGGATTTAGAATCCGAGGCTCGTTTCCTGGATTCCTGGTCTCCTCATAAAACATGGTGTTGCTATGGACCTGCGCATTGAGCAATTGAAGGCGACGACGCGGCGCTACTTCTTTCAGCGCTCGGCGACGGGGATCGGCGCCGTGGCGCTGGCGGCGCTGGCGAATGAGGGGCTTTTCGCTGGAGATGCGCCGCAAGCCGCGGCAACAATCCCCGCCGCGGCCGCCAATCCGCTGGCGCCTAAGCCGCCGCACTTCCCAGCCACGGCGAAGCATGTGATCTATTTGCACATGGCCGGCGCGCCGTCGCAGCCGGAGCTGTTCGACTTTAAGCCGAAGCTGATCGAATTGAACGGCCAACTTTGTCCCGAGTCGCTTTACAAGAAGGAGCGGTTCGCGTTCATCAAGGGAGTGCCGAAGATGCTCGGCACGCCGTACAAATTCGCCCGTCACGGCGAGTCGGGGATCGAATTGTCCGAGCTGCTGCCGAATCTGGCGAAAGTGGCCGACGACATCGCCGTGGTGAAGTCGATGGTCACCGATCAGTTCAACCACGCCCCGGCGCAGATTTTCTTGAACACCGGCTCGCCATTCATTGGCCGGCCGAGCATGGGCTCTTGGCTCACCTATGGCCTGGGGAGCGAAAGCGAGAACCTGCCCGGCTTCGTCGTTTTGCTCTCCGGGCCGAACGGCCCCGACGGCGGCACGTCGCTGTGGGGAAGCGGCTTTCTGCCGAGCATTTATCAAGGAGTGCAGTTCCGTTCGCAAGGCGATCCGGTGCTATATGTCTCGAACCCGCCGGGGATGGATGCCGCCCTGCGCCGCCGCTCGCTCGATGCGCTCCGCGATCTGAACCGCATGCAGCTTGCCGAAATCGGCGATCCGGAAACGCTCACGCGGATCGAGCAATACGAAATGGCCTACCGGATGCAGAGTTCCGTGCCGGAGCTGATGGACATTCACGCGGAGCCGCAGTCGATTCACGAACTGTACGGCACGGAACCGGGCAAAGTGTCGTTCGCGAACAATTGCCTCTTGGCCCGGCGGCTCGTCGAGCGCGGCGTGCGGTTCGTGCAGCTTTATCATTGGGGCTGGGACAGCCACGGCACGAGCGCGGGGGACGACATCATGCACTCGCTCCCCGAGCGCTGCCGGCAGTGCGAAAAGGCCAGCGCCGCGCTCGTGCAAGACCTCAAGCAGCGCGGGCTGCTCGATAGCACCCTCGTCGTGTGGGGCGGCGAATTCGGCCGCACCCCGATGAACGAAGAGCGCAACGGCTCAAAATTCCTCGGCCGCGATCATCATCCGCATTGCTTTTCAATCTGGATGGCCGGCGGAGGCATCAAGCCGGGCTTCACGCTCGGCGAGACCGACGAGCTGGGCTACCACGTGACCGAAGACAGAGTCCACGTCCACGACCTGCAAGCCACGATCCTGCGCTGCCTGGGACTCGACCACACGAAGTTGACCTACCAATACCAAGGCCGCCCGTTCCGCCTGACGGACGTTTACGGCAACGTGGTCAAGAAGCTGTTGGCGTGAAAGGCCGCGACAGCCGGCGCGATTCGGCTGAGGCAGCGATCATCCGCCGCATCAGGATGCTCGACACGCCGGCCGCGGAAAATGCCGCCGCCACGCCGATTGCCCCGGCCAGCGCGATCCCGAGCGCCGGCGATTCGATGCCGGCCAGCTTGTAGTCAGTGATCGGCGTGGAGACGAGCCGCGCTCCCCCTTGCTCAGCGAGTCCCAAGCGGCCGGCGACTCTCTCCAGCCCGTCGGGCGCGGTTGAAGCCCAGGGAGCCAGCATAAGCGCAATGAGCAGCGCTGCCGCGAAACCGATCGTCGATGCTTTGCGCCAGCCAGTGGTCGAACTCGCGCCAAGTTGCCGCGATGAATCGTACAGCATGGCAGGCGCAATGCGCATCAGCAGCACGATGACGGCCGCAGTGATCAATGCCTCGCAAACGCCCATCAGGGCATGCACGCTGACCATCGCCGGCAGCACATCACCGAAGCGAAATGTCCCGGCGGCGGCCAGTTCGCACGAACAGAGCGCGGCGGCGGCGATCACAGTGACCCAGCTCGCCGCCGCGGCCGCGACCACTTTTCCCAGTGGGCTCGACGCGAAGCGCTGAATGCCCTGGTAAGCCGCGTAGCCGAACATCGACCCGATCACGCCCATGTCCAGGATATTCGCCCCGAGCGTCGAAACTCCGCCGTCGCCGAACAGCAGGCATTGCACGGCGAGCACGATCGCGATCGCCCATGTTCCGAGCCACGGACCGAGAATCGCCCCGGCGAGAACACCGCCAATCAAATGCCCGGATGTCCCAGCGGCGATCGGAAAACTGACCATCTGCGCGGCGAAGATCCCGGCGCTAGTGGCGGCCAAAAGCCGCGCCGACGGGCCTCCCTCGCGCCGGGCTTGAATCGCGGCAAACGCCAGCGCCCCGGCCGCCGCCACGGATGTGACCGCACAGGTGGTCGGGTCCAAATAATGATCGGGCAGGTGCATCGTTGATTCCTTCGCTGATTGAACAGGCGAGCACGAAACCTTGAATCCATGCCAGTTCCCATTCTGCCGAACGAGCGAACTCGTGGCAAGCTGGGTTTCGAGTCCCCTTGCAGGCTGAGAATCCGGCGTCAATGATGTAACGATTGTCGATACTCCGGCGTGATTGTTGAAAGGCTTTTTTATGAGGAGGCCAGGAATCCAGGAGGAAGGCTCACGATTCAAAACCGTTCCTCTCCTGCCTTCCTGGCTTCCTCATAAAAACTCTTCTTACTTTTGGTCTGCAACGGCGCTTGGATGTATATTGGCTCAACTTTAATCGAAGCGACATTTGCCGAGGCGTTTCGGTTGCGTTTCGTGCGATTGGTCGTCACGGCACACGACGATTATTGGCGGCGGGCCGCGGCCGGCGAGGCGACCGGCTACGCCAGCTCGATTATCGGCTGCGATGCCGAGGCCGGGATCGAGCGCTGGCTCGAGCCGGAGGAAACGCCCGACCGCCGGCCGGGAGTGGCGCTCCTGGCGTTCGGGTTTTCGACCGAGAGCCTCGGCAAGGCGATTCTGGCGCGCACCGGGCAATGCCTGATGACCTGTCCGAGCACGGCGGTTTACGATGGATTGCCCGACGCGACGGATCGCGTGCCGCTAGGCCGACTGCTGCGGTTCTTCGGCGACGGCCATCAGAAGAGCAAGCTGATCGGCTCTCGGCGGTATTGGCGAATTCCGGTGATGGACGGCGAGTTCCTGGTCGAGGAATCGCTGGGCGTCGAAAAAGGAATCGGTGGCGGAAATGTGCTGATTCAAGGCACGTCGCTCGAAGGCACGCTCGACGCCGCACGCCGCGGCATCGCGGCCATCGCGCCACTGCCGGGCGTGATCGCGCCGTTTCCCGGCGGCGTCGCGCGCAGCGGCAGCAAAGTCGGCTCGCGCTACAAAGCGCTCAAGGCCTCGACCGCCGAGGCCTTCTGCCCGACGCTCTGCGGCCGGGTCGAAAGCCAATTGCATCCGGAGGCGAATTACTGCCTAGAGATCGTGATCGACGGGATTGACGAAGCGGCGATCCGCCGCGCAATGACCGTCGCGATTCGCGCCGCGGTGGGACCGGAAATCGTCGCCATCTCCGCCGGTAACTACGGCGGCAAGCTGGGAAAGTTTCATTTCCAGTTGCGCGAGCTGCTGGCGGCGGGAGAGAGTGGCAAGTGACAAGTGGCAAGTGTTGTGCGACGCCGGCGTTGTCGAATGAGCACGTTTTTTCGATGCAGTGTCGCTAGAATTTGGGACATGATCGACGAGCCAACCAAAGCTGATCCGCCCATCGCCGCCGGCAAGCCGTGCCGCCGCTGGTTTCAGTACAGCCTGCGCTCGCTGATGGTGTTGGTGCTGCTGGCAGGCATCGGGATGACGTGGCTTGTCGCGATCAAGAATCGGGCCGAGCGACAGAAAATGGCGGTTGAGACAATCCTGAAAGGCGGCGGGTTTGTCGTGTACGACTTTCAGATGCAAATACTTCCGTCCGGCGCATCGAACTACACAGATAATGCGACGCCGCCTGGACCAGCATGGCTTCGGAAGGTGTTGGGAGACGATTTTTTCACAAACGTAGTCGGGGCGCGAATCGTGACAGAGGCCGGTTTGGATCAAATCGAACTTTTGAGCCGGCTTCAAAAGCTTGAATTGAACGGCGTAATGATCACCGATTCTAGATTGGAACAGCTCAAGCAAGCGATCCAGCTCGACGCGTTGACACTCGATAACACAAATATCGCTGACGCCGGGCTGGAAAAACTCGCCGGATTGAGACGACTTGAAACGCTCAGCCTTGCCAGGACCCAGGTCACCGATGCCGGGTTAGAAAAACTTGCCCAATTGAGGCAAATCAAGTACCTGGACCTTAGTTGGACCAAGGTCACTGATACTGGGTTGAAGCACCTACGTGGACTGACCCAACTTCAAGAATTGCGGCTCGGAAATACCCGGATCACAGGCGTCGGGCTAGAACAACTTTGCGATCTGCCCCAACTTCACAACTTGTACGTTGACGACACTCAACTCACCGATGCAGGCGCATTATCTTTGTCGCGACTGAGCCAACTCCAGAAGTTGGATTTGGACGGCACTCCGGTGACGGATACCGGTATGGAGGCGCTTCGCGAACTTAAGAATCTGCGCGGGTTGCAACTTTCTAGAACTCGAACCCACGTCACCGACGAGGGCGTCGCAAAACTTCATCGAGCACTCCCGGACTGCCAAATTTACCGCTAGTAAGACAAGACTCTCCAATCAAGAAAGCTCCGTCATGAGAAAGATCGAAGCCGTCATTCGCCATTTCAAGCTCGAGGAAGTCAAGGACGCGCTCAATGCCAAGGGGGTTCAAGGTATGACCGTCACCGAGGTCCGCGGATTCGGCCGGCAGAAGGGGCAGAGGGAGACTTATCGCGGGGCGGAATATGCCGTCGATTTTCTTCCCAAGGTCAAGATCGAGGTCGTCGTCGCGGACAACGACGCAGCCGACCTGATCGACACGATCATGAAAACAGCCCGCACCGGTCAAGTCGGCGACGGCAAAATCTTCCTCAGCGAGCTGCTGGAAGTGATCCGCATCCGTACGGGGGAGACCGCGGAAACGGCGGTGTGAGCGGAGGGGGCTCGGGACTGGGGGCTAGGGGCTCGGAAATGGCTGCCGCTTCGCGGCGAACGCGTGAGATCATCGTAGTTGGTGTGCCTGACCTTCGTGAACGCGCCGAGTCCGCTTGCGCGTCCCCTAGTCCCCAGCCCCCAGTCCCTAGCCCCTAGGAGCGGCCGAGCGGATTTCGTCGCTGGCTTGGTCGGCGTATTTGGCAAAGTTCTGCTGGAAGAGCGCGGCGAGATTTTTGGCTGCCGTGCGGTAGGCCGCCGGATCGGGCCACGTCTTCTCGGGTTGCAGCATCTCGTCGGGAACGCTGGGGCAGCGCACTGGCGCCGCTAGCCCGAAGATCGGATCGGTAACAGTCGGACTGTCCGCCAGCGCGCCGCTGTGGATGGCGTCGATGATGGCCCGCGTGTAGGCCAACTTCATCCGCGAGCCGACTCCATACGCCCCGCCGGACCAACCGGTATTCACCAGCCAGGTTTGCGCCCCGTGTTTCTTGAGCTTCGCGGCCAGCATCTCGGCGTAGACCGTCGGATGCCGCACGAGGAATGCCGCGCTGAAGCAAGCGGAGAACGCCGCCTGCGGCTCCTTCACGCCCACCTCCGTGCCGGCCACGCGGGCCGTGTAGCCGCTGATGAAGTGGTACATCGCGTGGGCCGGAGTGAGCTTGCTCACCGGCGGCAGCACGCCCGAGGCGTCGCAGGTAAGAAAGATAACGTTCCGCGGATGGCCGCCGACGCAGGGAATCTTGGCGTTCGGAATGTAATCGATCGGATAGGCCGCGCGCGTGTTCTCGGTGATCGCCGCGCTCGAGAAATCAACATCGCGCGTCATGGGATCGAAGACCGTGTTCTCCAGCACCGTGCCGAATCGAATCGCGTCGTAGATCTCTGGCTCATTTTCCGCCGAGAGATGAATGCACTTCGCGTAGCAACCCCCTTCGATGTTGAAGACTCCGTCGTCGCTCCAACCATGCTCGTCGTCGCCGATGAGCCGCCGACGCGGGTCGGCGGACAGCGTTGTTTTTCCCGTCCCCGAGAGGCCGAAGAAGAGCGAGACATCGCCTGCGGGACCTTCGTTCGCCGAGCAGTGCATCGACAGCACACCATGCTGCGGCAGCACGTAGTGCATGAGCGTGAAGATGCCCTTCTTCATTTCGCCGGCATACTCGGTGCCGAGGATCACATACTCGCGCCGCTCGAGGCTCAGCGCGATGCTCGTCTTCGACGTCATCTGGTTCGTGTGCGGATTGGCGGGAAACTGGCCGGCGTTGAAGATCACATAATCCGGATCGCCGAACGAATCGAGTTCGGCCCGGGTCGGGCGCAGCAGCATGTCGTGCATGAACAGAGCGTGATATGCCCGAGCGCAGATCACGCGAATCTTCAGCCGATGCCGCGGGTCCCAGCCGGCGAACCCGTCGAGGACGTAGACCGTGTCGCGGGTGTTCAGATAGTCGATGGCCCGCTGACGGTTGATGATGAAAATGTCTTCGCCGAGCTTGATATTGACCGGTCCCCACCAGATATCCGCGCTGCTGTCCGGATGATCGACGATCCGCTTATCGAGCGGGCTGCGGCCCGTCTTGGCGCCGGAGCGAACGACGATCGCCCCGCTGGAAACGACTGCCGCCTTCTCGTTGATGATGGCGTCTTCGTAAAGCCGCGCCGGCGCCGCATTGCGAACGACGGTCCCGGCCTCGATCTCGTAGCGACTCAAGTCAAGAGATGTCGGCATCCAAGGTTTTCCTTTCCCGCTTCGACCGCGACCAATCGAGCACAAATCCGTTCGGCAGCCGAGATTATACGGCGATCGCGCTTGCGGTGTCAGGGCAGTTGCGGCCCCCATCGCGCTACCCCGCCAATGTGCTCACCGATTTCGCTCTGAACTAGTGGGCAGTTCAGTTAGGGCGGTCGAATCGGTCAGAACGAATGAGCAAACACGCCTCGTCTCTGATGCCTATGGCACCCCAACGAGCGCCGGGTCGAGAATCGTAGCGTCGGCAAAACGTTTGAAATCAGCGACGTTGAAAGTGAGAATGTGCGTGAGTCCGTGACGCAGCATTGCAGCGACGAGTCGGGCGTCGTGGGCGGGCTTGCCTCGTGTTTCGGTCGCCGCGACAAGTTGCTGCCAGCGCAGATAAATCCCGCGTTCGTCGAGCAGAAGCGGGAAGAAACGCTGCGCTTGAAGCAACTCAGACATCGCTTGGTGGCAAGAGAGGTCCAAGCCATTGTTCTCAAGTGGGCGCGTGCAGACTACCCAGAATTCGTACAAGACCAGTGGCACCACGACCAACTCGTGGTCGGCGCGGTCGAGTGTGGCCAGTGCGTTGACCACAATTGGATATTGCGTATGGTTTGGCTGCACCAAGCGCGCCAAGATATTCGTGTCCACCAGAATTCGCATTAGCCACGGTCGGGATAAATGCTTTCGCGGCTATCGTCGACAAAATGATTGACGGGCGGATGGCTTTCGGCCCATGCTTTGAGTTCCGAAAACCACTGTTCGCGCGGCGGGCGCGGCGGGGACGAGGCCGCTGCCGGCGGGCCCGCTAGTGTGCTTTCCACCGCTTGCAGAATGAACGACTCAACATTCTGGCCGGCTGCGCTGGCATGCAGGCGCAATTGATCTTCAAGCTGCTGCGGAATATTGAGTTGCAGATTCATCGGTTTCACCATTCCCCTCGCCCAATTGTACCAAAACGCAAGCCGTCGGTCAGGCCGGAAACGACGCGGGATAGCGCGGCTCAGAGTTGATGTGTCCGGCATTTTGCCCTGCGCGGTCGACTGAGATTGCGAAGAGACGTGCTATCCGCGGCGATAATTCGCCACATACTCGGGCAGCTCAATTCCGCCCATCAAACGAGAATCCGCGAGCGCCGACTCGGCCATTTGTTTCAGCGGCAAGACGCCGGCCCAGACTGGGAAGTCATAGTCATCTTCGTCGTCGATTGGGCCGCCGGTGCGGGTCTTGGCCGATGCACTTTCGATGGCCACGCTGACGACTGTCGTCGCTTCGAGTTCCTGCGCGTTCGGCCGCCGCGCTTCGGCCCAGCGGCCGGGCGCCACGTGGTTGGTGATGATCTCCAGCGCGCGCAGCTTGTCTTCCGGAGTTACCAACTCATGACCGCGGCCGAATACGACGGCCGAGCGGTAGTTGAGGGAATGATGAAACGCCGAGCGGGCGAAGACGATTCCATCCAGGATGGTCATCGCCACACAGATCGGATTGCCCGCGGCAACGTGCTTGAGCAGGCGGCTGGCTTTGGCTCCGTGGAGCAGCAGCGTCTCGTCCGACCGAGCGTGAATGGTGGGGATGACAAACGGCTGTTCCTCCTCGACGAACCCGACATGGCAGATCAGAGCCTCGTCGATGATTCGGTGGATGACGTCGCGGTCGTAGCTGGCACGCTTTGCCAGGCGCTTGACTTGATTTCGACTGGTTACGGAAAACTCGGGCATGGAATCAAGTCCTCAGACGGGACCAATTGGCCGGTTACAACGCCGCCCTACTATCAGATCGACAATCTATGTTCATTGCGAGCGCAGTGCAGTAGAGACGCCGAACCCAGTAAAGGTTCGGGCCGTAGAATGTCCGGTTCAGGGCCAACAGGGATGATTGGCCGACGGTGCCGTAGATGCAATGGAATTGCTCTTGTCTCGCGACTCTAACGTGTTATTATCGAAGCGGTTCCGTCGCGGGCGATTGACGGGAGCGGGCTTCGCGGCGCGCGGCTCGTCGGTAAGCCCATAGTTGAAATCCCAAGCAAGCCCTTCGCTACTTCCGAGCATGCTGCGCCTTCAAAACGTCAAGAAATCGTTCCGCGAACCGGAAGGCGACATATTGCCGATTCTCGATATCGAGCTGTTTGAGGTCGCGGCGGGGGAGCAGGCGGTTTTAGTCGGCCGAAGCGGATGCGGAAAGTCGACGCTGCTGCACATCATCTCGGGCATCACGCGGGCCGATCAAGGCAAGATCGAGATCGACGGGCTCGATATTGGTCGGCTGCCGGAAACGGCGCGCGATCGGTTTCGAGCCGATAAGCTGGGATACATCTTCCAGACGTTCAATCTACTGCCGGGTTTTTCGGCGCTGGAAAACGTGCTGCTGGGGATGGCCTTCGCCACCGGCAAACCGGATGTCGCTCGCGGCCGGCATTTGCTCGAGCGAGTCGGGCTGGGGCACCGGATAAAGCACAAGCCGTCGATGCTCTCGGTGGGCGAGCAGCAGCGAGTGGCCGTGGCTCGGGCCTTGGCGAACCGGCCGAAGCTGCTCTTGGCCGACGAGCCGACGGCGAACGTCGATACTCGCCATCAACAGCAGATCATCGATCTGATCCGCGAGACATGCCATGAAGAAAACGTCGCGCTCGTGCTGGTGACGCACACGCCAGAGGTTGCCCGGCAGTTTCCGCGCGTGGACAATTTGGAGGATTTCAACCGTGCGCTTACGAACGGCGTCGCGTCGGGCGACGCCACGCGCTCGCCTTCAGCTCGCGGCTAAACGTATTATTCGCACTTCGCACTTCGCCCTTCGTACTTCGTCCTTGTTATGTCGCTCTGGAAAATCGCCTGGCGCAGTATTCAGCAGCGGTCGCTCTCCTCCGCGTTGACGGGGCTTTCGATGGCACTGGGGGTGACGCTCGTCGTTACCGTGCTCGTCGTGGGGGTCGTAGTTAAGAACTCATTTCAGTCGGGCAATGGGCTGGGCTACAACATGATCGTCGGCGCCAAGGGAGGCCGGTTGGATCTGCTCCTAAACACGGTCTACTATCTCAACCGGCCGATCGAAAACATCCCCTGGGATTATTACAAGCAGTTTCTCCCCGCCGCCGCACATAAGGATGGCAAGCCGGGCAAATACTCCGACTACGTCGAGCTGGCGATACCGGTCTGCCTGGGGGACGTGGTCGGCGAGAGCGGTCAATATCGCGTGGTGGGGACCACGCCCGAGATGTTCAGGAAGCTGCTGAAGAAGAGCGACGACGAAAACCTCTTCTCCGAGGGAGAGAACTTCAAGCAGAACGAATTCGAGACCGCAGTCGTTGGAGCCGAGGTTGCCAAGCATTTGAACCTGCACAAGGGAGACAAATTCAAGCCCCAGCACGGCGTCGGCGGGGATTTCCACAACGCCTTCACGATTGTGGGCGTTCTAAAGCGAATGGGCACGCCGAACGATCGGGCGGCGTTCGTGAATATGGAAGGGTTCTTCTTGATTCCCGATCACGCTCGCGGGCACGTCGAGGAAGCGCCGGCAAAACCCGGCGAAGACAACTCAGCCGAAGTGCTCAAGGAGCCGCTGCCCGAGGATCAGCGGGAAGTCACGGCCATCTTGATCCGCAATGCCAGCGTGGGGGGCGCGCCCGCCGAGCTGGTGGCGCCCGACCTGATGAAGGCGGTCAACAAGGACTTCACCGCCCAGGCAATCCAGCCGATCCGCGAAATCAGCGTGCTGAACGACACTTTCATCCGCCCCACGCAGATGCTGATGCTGGTGCTTAGCGTGCTGATCGTGATTGTGGCCGGTGTCGGAATCATGGTGAGCATCTATAATTCCATGAGTGAGCGGCGGCACGAGATTGCCGTGATGCGTGCGCTGGGGGCGCGGCCAGTCACGGTGATGTTCATCGTGCTCCTGGAGTCGATCCTGCTGGCGCTGGGGGGCGGTCTGCTGGGTTGGTTCGCGGGGCACTTACTCGTTGGCGCGGCGGCGCCGATCATTACCGACTATACTGGAGTGGCGGTCGCGTTCTTGCAGTTTGCTCCGTATGAGTTAGTTTTAATACCTGGGCTGGTCGCCCTGGCATCGCTGGTGGGATATCTACCGGCGCTGGCCGCTTATAGGACCGACGTTGGCAAAGCGCTCACGGCGACTCCGTGAGCCGCAAAAGGAGAATCGGATATGACACGATGGAATAGATTGACGGCCACTGGTTTCGCGCTAGTCGGGCTGTTGTCTGCATTTCCAATTGCGGCTCGGGCGTGCCCTTTCTGCGGGGCGGTGAAATCGACGTTTGCCCAAGAGATCAAGGCCGTCGACGTGGCGGTGATCGCGAAGCTCGTGGTAATTCCGAAACGGGCCGAATCGAAAGAGGGCGAACTGAACATCGACCCGCCGACGGCCAAATTTGAAATCGTCGAGGTGCTCAAAGGCGCGGATCTGGTGGTCGGCGAAAAGCAAATCGAGGTCGTCTATTTCGACGACAAGCCCATCGGCACTGAATTTCTCATCGAGGGCGCGCAGCCGCCGGTCATCGCTTGGACGCCGCCGGTCGCGCTGACTCCGCGCAGCCACAAGTATCTCGCCGAGCTGATGAAGTTGCCCGACGATTGGTCGAAGCGGTTGCCGTATTTGATGAGCTACCTGGGAGACAAAGAGGAGTTGCTCGACAGCGACGCCTACGATGAATTCGCGTTGGCCCCGTACGCGGCCCTCAAATCGATCAAAGACCTGATGCCGCACGACACGTTGGTCAAGCGCATTCAGGACCCGGACGAAAAGCCCAGCCGCCGCCGCTTGTATCTGACGATGCTCGGCGTTTGCGGCAGCGCCAACGATCTGCCGATGCTGGAAGAGTTGCTCCGCGCGAAGGACCCGAAATTCAAGGCCGGGCTCGACGCGACCGTCGCCTGTTATTTGGTGCTCCGCGGCGCGGACGGGCTGCCGTTCATCGAAGACATGTTTCTCAAGAAAGAGACCGACGAATACACCGACATCTATTCGGTCGTGATGGCGCTGCGGATTCTCGGGCAGGAGAAGGACGCGCCGATCCCCCTGCCGCGGATCGTGCAGTCGATGCGGCTGGTGCTCGATCATCCGCGGGTGGCCGATCAAGCGATCATGGACCTGGCCCGCTGGCAGGATTGGAGCGTCATGGACCGGATCGTCGAGTTGTTCAAGAGCAAGGATTCGGAAGTGACGAGCTGGGTGCGCGTGCCAGTGGTCAACTATTTGCGGGCCTGCCCGTTGCCAAAGGCGAAAGACTACATCGCCGAATTGCGGAAGATCGATCCGAAATCGGTCCGTCAATCCGAGACGCTGTATCCGATCGGGCCGGAGGTCCAGGATCCATCTGGCCAGCCTCCCGCGGCAGCGACTCGAGCCACGTCGGAAAAAGCCAAAGCGGGCGCCGGCAACTCGCAGTCGAACAATTCCAGCACGCCGAAGCCGGCCGCAAATGCGACGGCCGATTCATCTACCCCGGCGCAAGCCAAGCCCGAACCGTCCGCGGCGGCGCCGGCGGTTGCCGCTCAGTCTGAAAAGAGGAGCGATTCCTCGGCGCTCGAATCCCGCTCGTGGTACATCATCGTTCCGGCGGCCGTCCTGGGGGCGTTCATCTTGCTGCTCGTCGCCCGCGGTCCAAGGGCGAAATCGGAAACGACGCGTTCGGGAAAATGAAATTGACTGTAGCGGAATTCGTCAGAATTCCGGGATCGACGGTGTGGCTACGACGACTGAATTCTGGCGAATTCAGCTACGGACAGTTGAGCGGATGTTATGAGCACTGATGTAGACGTTGGCGAGCGAATCCAGGCCGAGCTTGTCGAGCAGGAACCCGAGCAGTATCGCGCGCTTTGCTCGGCAGCGGTGGTCGCGCTCGTTTTCGGATTGCTGTCGCTCTCGGCACTGATGGACTATTGGCTCGTCGTCGTGCCCGCGGTCGGAGTCATCTGGGGCATCATTGCCCTGCGGCAGATTCGCGCTCGGGCTGGCGAACTGACCGGCAGGGGCCTGGCCGCATGTGGAATTGGCCTGTCAAGCGTGCTCTTGTTCGCCGGGCCGACATGGGTTTATTACGACGAGATGAGCCAAGTCCCGCCCGGATATCAGTGGATTAGCTACGACGAGTTGCAGCCGAACCCCAACGTGCTCGGCGAACCGGTCCCGAAATCGGCGATCGATCTCAATGGCAAAAAGATCTTCATCAAGGGCTTTGTTTTCGCCGGCAGTCAGAGCGAGGGGATCAAGAAATTCGTGCTCGTGCGCGATGCCGGCACCTGCTGCTTCGGCGGCAATCCGAAGATCACCGATCGGATCGTGGTCGATCTGGCCTCCGCGGGAGGGATGATGTATACGAAGCAGATCGCCCGCGTGTCCGGCGTGTTCCGCGTCACGCCGAGCCGGGCTCCCGGCGGGATCGGCGCCGTTTATTATCACCTGGATCAGGCCGAACTGCGATGAACGCCAAAACCAAAGAAAGGGGACGCGGCTCTTTTCCGATCCCGCTTCTCAGGCTGGTCTTGGCGGCAAACATCGCTCTTGCGTCGTTGATCGTCTGCGTCGCCGGTTGTCAGGATTCGAGGTTGCCGGCGGCATCTCGGCCGGTCTCCGAACCCGCTGATCGATCCGGCTCGGCCATCCCATCCGGCGCATCCGATCAGGCGGTCCCCCGAACCGGCGCTCCGCAGACCGGCCAGGCCGCTCCGACTCCGGTTCGACCGCAAGCGATTCGCGACATTTCGTTCGACGCGGTGAAGCTAAACCTGAAAAAGGGGGACCCGTTCAAGCGGACCTTAATCACCCCGGCGATCGAAAAACTGGACGGCAGCCGGATTCGCATTCGCGGTTACATTCTCCCGCCGTTTCAGCAGACGGGGTTGGCGCATTTCGTATTGGTGCGCGACAACATGGCCTGCTGTTTCGGCCCTGGAGCAGCGATTTACGATTCGATGATCGTTGACCTCCGGCCGGGCGTGACGACCGACTACACAGTCTCCCCGATCGCGGTCGAAGGGACCTTCAACATTCGCGAGGTGGAAGGTCCCGGCGGCAACGCCATTTCGATCTATCACGTGACAGGGGAGAAAGTGGAATAGGGGCCAGAGGCTGGAGGCCAGAGGCCAGGGGACGCGCAAGCGGAGGGAGCCGTTTTTTGAATCGCCAAAATCTCTTGGAAATTGCTGCCTCTCCCGATTCGCCACCCGCGGGGCGGCCCTGTCCTGGCTCTTGGCCTCTGTGCTCCGGCCTCCTGCCCGCCCTCGCGGGCAGCCTACTGATGTGGGCCGCGTTGCCGCCGCTTGATCTTTGGCCGCTGGCGTGGATTGCGCCGGTTCCGTGGCTGCTCTTGGTGCGGCAAGAGCGGCTAACTGGCCGCCGCCCATACGGCGCGCTGTGGCTGGCCGGGTTCGTGTTCTGGATCGGCGCGCTTCACTGGCTGCGGTTGCCGCATTGGGCAACGAGCTTCGGCTGGATCGCTCTGTCGTTTTATCTGGCCTTCTATATTCCGGTGTTCGTCGGGCTGACGCGAGTCGCAGTGCATCGGCTGGGGATCTCGATCGTCGTCGCCGCGCCGATCGTGTTCACCGGATTGGAATTAGCCAAGGGGCATCTCTTGAGCGGCTTCACGATGGGGAGCCTTGGCCATACACAATTTCGCTGGCTGGCGTTCATTCAAATCGCCGACATCATTAGCGGCTACGGCGTTGGCGGACTGGTGATTCTCGGCGCCGCTTGCATCGCCCGAATGTTCCCCTGGGACTGCCGCCGCCTCGCAATCTGGCCGTTGGCGCCCCTGGCGGCGATGCTCGCGGTTACGCTCGCCTACGGACACCATCGTTTGGCCGAGTCCACTGCCGCGACCGGAGGGCCGACCGCTCGCGTGGCGCTGATCCAAGGTTCGATCGACATCACGATGAAGCTCGATCCGAGCGCGGCGCAGCAAATCTATAACGACTACATGCGCCTATCGCACTCAGCCATCAATCAGGCGGCTCGCGACTCCGGCCGACCGCTCGATCTGATCGTCTGGCCGGAAACGATGTTCCGCGTGACGCTCTGCTCGCTGGCGCAGGGCGCTAAGCCGTCCGAGGGAGTGTCGCTGCAGGACTTCAACGACCGGGTTGCCGAGGTCAATGCGCTCATTAAGGCCACTGCGCGCGATCTCGGCGCGCCGCTGCTCTTGGGAATCGACCGCTTGCACTGGCTCACCGACGGGCGGAGCGAGCATTTCAACTCCGGCCTGTTCGTCGCCGCCGATGGCCGGCAACTCGGGCATTACGACAAGATGCACCTGGTGATGTTCGGCGAGTTCGTGCCGTTTGCCGAAATGTTTCCGTTCCTGTATCACCTCACGCCGCTGCCCGGCGGTCTGACGCCCGGCAAAGAGCCGCTTGCCGAGGAGATTCACGGCCTGCGATTCGCCCCGAGCATTTGTTATGAGACGACCATTCCGCATCTCATTCGCCGGCAGGTGATCGAGCCGCGCGAGCGCGGCGCGGAGCCTGACGTGCTGGTGAATCTCACGAACGACGGTTGGTTCTGGGGCTCCAGCGAACTCGATCTGCACCTGATGTGCGCCGTGTTCCGGGCCATCGAATGCCGCAAGCCGGTGCTGATCGCGGCCAATACGGGCTTCTCAGCCTGGATTGACTCGTCGGGCCGCATCATTCAACAAGCCCCGCGGCGCGCGGAAGGCATCATCATCGCCGACGTCGCGCGCGATCCCCGCGGCAGCTTCTACCTGGATTTCGGCGATTTGCCGTCGGCCGTCTGCCTGCTAGCGTGCGCGTCACTTGCGGCGATTGGTTTTTGGAGCAGGCGGAAACGGAGAGAACAGAGAGCGTAAATTCCAAAGCGAATCCTCCGATTGCTCCTGTTCATTCTGATATGTCATTCGCTGGGCGGGCGTTGTGCGCCTCGCGGGCTCTTGCCCAATTCTCCGAACCTATCTTTACATGCCCTGCGAATTCCACTACTTTTCGCGCCCCGAGATTGCTATTCGGACTGGTTCGCTGTCCAATCCCCCGTCGCGTGTGACTTATGAAGAAATCTTACTTGCTCCTTGCGTCTCAGCTGACATTCGCGGCTCTCTTGACGGTTGTCCCTAGTTGGGTTCGGGCCGATGACTTTCGGATCGAGTCGAAAATCTTCGTCGGCAAGGAGACCGAACCGTCGAGCGAAACTTTGACTCTGTTCCGCGGCGGACAGATTTACGACTTTCTCACGAAGCCCGGCGAGACGACCGTGTTCGACAAGCCGCGCGGCCGCGTGATCTTGCTCGATCCGGTCAGAAAAGTGCGGACGGAGATCAAGACCGATCGTCTCACGGCCTTTAGCGAGGAGTTGAAGGTTTGGGCCGGCCGACAGACCGATCCGTTTCTCAAGTTTGCGGCCGATCCGCGATTCGATCAATCGCTCGACCCAGCCGGCGAGCTGGTTTTCAGCAGCCAGTTCATCAACTACCGCGTGGCCACGATCAAGGCCAACACGGAAACCGTCGCGCAGCAATACCTTGAATTCGCCGATTCCTACTCCCGGCTCAACGCGCTGACGAACCCCGGCAGCGTGCCGCCGTTTCCGCGGTTGGCGATCAACGCCGTATTGTTCAAGACGCAACTGATTCCCGAGCGCGTGCAAGTGACGATGCCGGCCCGTCAGCGGTTCGGCGGCAAGACGACCACCATGCACAGCGAGCACTCCGTCGCCTGGCGGCTCCTCGAATCCGACCTGCAAAGGATCAGCGAGGCGGACGAGGAACTGGTGACCTTCACCCAGGTGCCGCTCGAGCAGTACCTGCGCACGAGCACGGCCGACGCGAAGCGCTGATGTCTCGGTCGGCCGCCATTGCGGACGATGTATGAAGTGGTGACAAGGCGACATGGTGAGGTGCCGCGTTCGCGCGAAACTTGTCACCTTGTCACCCGGTCACCTTGCCATGCCCTGGCCCTTCAAGCCTGTCTTGCCGTACCCGCTCGCTTTCGGCCGCCGCTGCTTTCGCCGGCCTTTTCACGGAGCTATAATCTGTTCCGCCGCCCGCGTCTTTCGTCCTTTGTACTTCGTACTTTCACCATGCGCTACATCTCCACCCTATCTTGCGCCGCCGTTGTTCTCACGGTTGTTTCGGCTCGCTCGGCGACGTTCACCGCCGAGAAAACCGATCGCGGAGTGACCGTTAAGATCGGTGGGCAATTGTTCACCGAGTATTTGATCCGCTCGGCCACGAAGCCGATTCTCTGGCCGATTGTCGGGCCGACCGGCAAGCCGATGACCCGCGCTTATCCGATGGAGAAGGGCAAAGGAGAAGCGACCGACCATCCGCATCAACGCTCGCTCTGGTTCACGCATGGCGAAGTGAACGGCGTCAGCTTCTGGGAAGAGACCGCTAAGGCCGGCTCGATCCGGCATCGCGATTTTCTCGAAGTGCGCGGCGGCGACGACGCTCGAATCGTCACGCGCAACGACTGGATCACGCCGGACCAAAAGAAAATGTGCGAAGACGAGCGGAAATTCGTATTCCGCCTCGACGGCGACCAACGGCTCATCGACTTTTCGGTGGTGGTCACGGCCAGCGAAGGGCCGCTCACCTTCGGCGACACGAAGGAAGGAAGCTTCGGCATGCGCGTGGCGCATTCGATGGCGGTCGACACCAAGAAAGGAGGCCGGATCATCAATAGCGAGGGACAGACGGACGCAGCCACTTGGGGCCAGCCGGCCGCCTGGGTCGATTATCACGGGCCAATCGATGGCGAGGAAGTCGGCATCGCCATTCTCAATCATCCTTCGAGCTTGCGCTATCCGAATCGCTGGCACGTGCGCCCTTACGGCCTGTTCGCCGCCAATCCATTCGGGCAAAAGGGGTTCGGCGCCTCGTCCGGCCCCGGCGGCCCGTACACGATCGAGCAGGGCAAATCCTTCACCCTCCGCTTCCGTGTAGTCCTCCACCGCGGCGACGAGAAAACGGCCCACATCGCCGATGACTTCGCGGCTTATGCGAAGGAGGATTTTATGAGAAAGCCAGGAGAGCAGGAAGGGAAATAGGGCCCGGGACAGGCGCTGATCGACGGGAAAGTGCGCATCGATTCGGCCTGAAAATCGCCGCAGTGATTTTTTCTGTTCGCCCAGCTAGAATTGAGGCGGAGGTTTTGCCCATGACGCAATTCGATTCGATCCTTTCTGCCGCATCGCAACTTCCGATTGCCGACCGACTCCGCTTGATCGACGCCTTGGCCTCGACCGTCCCGGACGATTGTGCGCCGCCACTGTCGCCAGAATGGCTGGCCGAGATTGAGCGAAGATCTGCCGAGATTGATTCCGGCGCCGTTTCGCCGATCGCCTGGGAGCGGGTCCGGGAAGATCTGTTCAAGAAGGTCGGGTTGGACCGTGCGGATTGACTTTCATCCCGATGCCACTCTCGAACTGAGCGAGGCGGCGGATTGGTATCTCGAACAGAGCCCTAGCGTGGCGCAACGTTTCGCGATTGCTGTGGAACGAACTCTTGAAAAAATCGCGAGCGATCCGTTGCGATTCGCGATTGTTGGAAAGAGTAAACGAGCGTGATCCGTGGAACGATTCCCCTTTCAAATCGTCTTTCGAATCGATCCTCATCGCTTGTGCGTCATCGCCGTGGCTCACGCAAAGCGGCGGCCCGGCTATTGGCGGCATCGCAAGTAGAAGGATCAATTGAGAAAAGCTTAGTCTCGTCGAATGCTTGTGCAATTGAGGATGCTCGGATGTCTCAGCGGCAAAATGGATACAAACCTGACCCTGAGCTATTGCCGCTCATTAAGGAAGGCTTCAACTCGATTGAGGACGGGCGAGTTTCGGAGCACGATTTGATCGTCGAGGAACTCTTCGCACATCTTGAAAAGATGGCGTCCGAGAACCCCGATCCGGATTTGATGTTGCAAATGGAAGCGGATCGGTGCGAGGGCGCCGGCGATTGGCAGGGGGCCGAGGCGGCGTACCAGCAGGCGCTTGATAGAGCCATTCTATCAGGCACCGAAGCGCGCCAATACAAAGCCCTGTCCAACCTGTCCGGCCTACATGCGTTGCTCGACAACGAGGCCAAGGCGATTGAGTTAGCCCGGGCGGCAACTGGTGCCGCGCGCAACGCCAACCTGGCGATGCTTTTGAGCATGGCGCTTGAGCAGCAGGCCGCGTGCGAGCTTTACTTCAATCTGGCGTCGGAGGCCTTGACCGCTGCCGACGAGGCCCTGCGGTTGGTCGAGAGCGGCACGATGCATGACCTACGTCGCGGTCGTTGCCTCGTTCTTCGCGCAAATTGCCGCATGGCTTCGAGGGATCAACGCGCTGCGGGAGTTGACCTCGATGCCGCATGGCAATACCTTGAGCCGTGGTCCGCGAGCCAAATGGCCGCCGGCGCGCATTCTGCACTCGGAAGCTGGTGGTCGATCAAAGCGAGGATCCAGGCAGCACAAGGTGATTCGTTCGCCGCCGAAGCTTGGGAGGGCGCGATACGGCATCGGCGTCGCGTGGCGGCAACGCCGCAAGTGACGGGTGTCTACACGCAGAACGCGTTGGCGAAAACGCTTTGGGCGTATGGTCAAGCTCTGCATGCAGCCGGCCGCACGAGTCAGGCCGACCAAGTCTCTGCGGAAGCCGAGACGATCCGCGAACAAATCGGCTTGCCGCCGCTGAGCGAGAGACGACGGCGAATCTGATCCATCGCAGTGTCATATCGGTAGTAGCGACCAATCAATAGAGATCGCTTCGATGGCTGAAAAGGTTCCGGTCGCCGATCTAACCGGGATCCCGGAAACGATGCTGTGGCCTCTGTATGGGCGGGCGGCCGAAACGCGGCGGCCTGACGCTCGCCTGATCGATCCACAGGCCGTGCGGATCGCGGATGCGATCGAGTACGACTATGCACGCAGCTTTCGCAAGCCGAATTTCGGCCACGTGCTGCGCGCCTTGTGCATCGATGGATTGCTGCGGCAGTGGCTGGCAAAGCATCCCAACGGCCAAGTCGTGGCGTTGGGAGAGGGCTTGGAAACGCAGGTCTTCCGTGTCGATAACGGTAATGTTCGCTGGCTGTCCGTGGACCTTCCCGCGGCGATCGCGGTGCGAAGCCGTTTCGTCCCTGACACAGATCGGCACCGTAATCTTGCCTGTTCGGCATTGGATTTCCGCTGGATGGAGGCAGTCGATCCGGCACGCGGCGTTTTCGTTACGATGGCAGGACTGCTGATGTACTTCCAGCCCGACGAAGTCCAAACGCTCGTCGCTGGGATTGCCGCGCAATTTCCACTCGCCGAGATGGCATTCGATACCATACCGCGGTGGGCGTCGCGCAAGAGCTTGAAAGGCTGGCAGCTAACACCCCATTACAGAACCCCGCCCATGCCGTGGGGCTTCGACCGCAACGAGCGGGACACGATAAAATCGTGGCACCCGAATATCGCTGACGTTCACGAAGCGCCCTATCCCGGCGGTCGCGGATTCTTGTATCGCGCCATGTTGCCAGTGCTCCAGATCGTCCCCGGCGTGCGGAACAAGCTGCCAACCGTCTGGCACCTGCGGTGCGCGCCGACAACAATTGGTGGAGAGTTGGAATGATTTCTTCGGCGGTTGAAAAAGGCGCGGTCCTGGCCACCGATGTCGAAGTGAACGACGATAAGAGGAACCTATGATCCGCGGCGTTCACACGATGTTTTATTCCTCCGATGCGGATGCGACGCGGGCCTTTCTGCGCGACAAGCTCGGCTTTCCGTTTAGCGACGTCGGAGGCGGCTGGTTGATCTTCCATCTGCCCGAGGCCGATATGGGCTGCCATCCATCGGATGACCGCGACGGCGCCCACGCGGGCACCCACGACATCTCGTTCTATTGCGACGACATCGCGACGACGGTCGCCGACTTGAAGGCTCGTGGCGTCGAGTTCACCGAGCCGGTTTCCGATCAGGGGTTCGGTCTGGTGACGCACTTCAAGATGCCCGGCGGAATCGAGGTGCAGCTTTACGAGCCGAGATATTCCAAGAGCCGGGCGTGATAGCATTCGATTTGACGCCAGACTAATCGGACGCCGTGGAATCTTGCGGTACTCGGCCGCGTCAGAGATACTGCACAATGGGGAGCGGGGCAGTTCCGGTTCCTTCCGCGTCGCGCTGCGGGCCAGTTTGGCGCTGCCGGATTCGAGCCGTGGAATTCTTGTTTCCCGATTGCGCTGCCGCTTCCATCGCCCATGAGCGCCTAACCAATCCGACTGGGAAAAGGGGACAGTCCCCGCCGGATTTGTTAGGCGTTCCCAACGTCGCTCGCCGCCAGGGGAAGAGAGGCATGGCCGACACGTTCGATCCATATCATGTGTGGCTGGGGATTCCGCCGGAAGAGCAGCCGCCGAACTATTATCGGCTGTTGGGGATTCGGCAATTCGAGACGAATCTCGACGTGATCGACAACATGGCCGATCAGCGGATGGCGCATTTGCGGACGTTCCAGACGGGCAAGAACGCGCGGCATTCGCAAAAGCTCCTCAATGAAGTCGCCGCGGCCAGAGTGTGCCTGCTGAATTCGAAGTCGAAACAGGAATACGATTCCAGGCTGCGGTCAGCGATGGCGGCCGCGCGACCATCCCCGCCGGTGCTCCAAACGGCAGCCGATCCAAGGACTTCGCCGCGGCCGGCGCCTTCGAGCGAGGTGACGCGCCGCCCGGCGGCTGCGATCGCGCCGACATCGCTCGATTTGGGTGAGCGTGCGCCGCTGCACAGGCCATCGTCGGTTCGCCGGGCAAGGCCGAAGGGTCCATGGATCAGCGCCGGGGTTGCGTTATTGGCGGTGATCGCATTGGGAATCGGTTACGTGCTGATGTATCAGCACGACCAGTCACCGGCCGACGACCGCGCTTCGCGGGGCGTGCGTCCAGTCAACGCAAACGATTCCGATCCGGACGATCCGAAGAACGCCGCAATCCTCGTTTTCAACTCATCGCCAGCAGGACTACCCGCTTTCACGCTGCTGGTCGACGATCAGCCCGTTCCTTTAACGGCTAGCGGTGATTTTGAAATCGCCTGCCGGCCGGGCCAGCACAAGGTGAAAGGGACGCGGCCAGGATTCAAACCGATTGCCGCCACAATCACGGCTGCCGCACGGCAACGGCAATCGGTCAGCCTCGACTGGCAATCGGCGCTGGCGCTTCGATTCGAGTGGCCGATTGGCGACCGGCAAGGAGCGGAACTGAGAATCGATGGAGTCGTCAAGCCGCTCGACCAAACCGATCTCGAATTCCCCTTGCCGCCGGGTCAGCACACGGTCCGAATCGTTCGCCCCGGGTTTCGCGTCTTGACCAAGACCATCATGATGACGCTGGAAGGCTGCCCGCCACTCGTGCCGGTTTGGGTTCCGCTATCTGGCAGCCGATCGACGATCGCTGCAGACTCCTCCCGCTCGATCTCGCCCGATCCGATTCGACCGGCACCAAGCGACTCGGCCGATGCTTCGACGCCCACGCCGGCGCCAAAACCTTCCTCGATCGCCGGCGACGAAAAACCTCTCGTCAAGCCAGCCACAACGCCCGACGAGAAGCCTGCGAAGCTAGCCGTTCCGGACGATGCCGCTCTGGCGAAAGCCACCAAAGCAATTCGCGAACTCTATCTCGACCAGTTGAAGAGCGCCGCGACCGCCGACCAGAAAACCGCGTTGGCCAAGAAGCTATATGTCGACGCCTTGGGGACCAACGACGATCCGGTGAGCAAATTCGCTTTGCTCAGGATGGCCCGCGACCTGGCTGCCGCGCAGGACGACTTCGACACCGCGTCGGAGATCATCGGTAAGCTGGCCGAGCAATACGACGTCGATCCGTTCGAAATGCGATTTGATCTCTTGGTCGCGGGAGTCAAGACGGCCCCCGAACCGGAGGACTGCTCCGCCAAGCTGAACGCCTTCGCCGACGATGCAATCGCTGCCGATCGCTATGAATTGGCGAGGCGAGCGCTCAACGCCGCCCTGGCGCTCAAATGCGATCCGGCGATTCACAAGCAGACGGCCGCCCACCAGCGTGAAGTTGGTGAGACCGAAGCTGAATTCCATCGATTGAAATCGGCGATCGCGGCGCTCCAAGCCAATTCGGACGATCCGCAGGCGAACTTGGCAGTCGGCAAATTCAATTGTCTTTTCAAGGGCAAATGGGACGCCGGTTTGCCAATGTTGGCCAAGGGAGGCGATAAGGCGCTGGCCGAATTGGCAAAGCTCGATCTGTCGGGATCCTCGGCCGCGGCGGACCAGCTCAAATTGGCCGATGGCTGGTGGGATACGGGAAAACTGCAGGCCCGGTTGCGCGCGAAGGCGCTCTACGAAGCCGCCCTGCCGAGCCTCAGTGGCATCGCACGCACTCGCGTCGAAAAACGGATTCAAGAGGTTGATGCCAAAGCCGCTGAGACATGGACGAACCTGTTGCGGCTCGTCGATCCGGTAAAGAACGCCGTTTTTGGCAAATGGAGCAAGGGGTCCGACGGGCTGGAGTGTTCTGGCGTCACTTACTACGACACGCTGATGATTCCCCTGGAGGCCGGCAATAATTACGAAGTGCGGACCAAATTCACTCGTTTGACCGGCGCTGCGGACGTCGCGCTCTACTTGCCAATCAATGGCGATCACTGTCGGGTGACGCTCGGCGCGCTGGGCCGCTGGGGAGGAATCGATACGATCGAGGGGCGGGCAGTCGGCAACAGAAACCCCACCGCGCGTCCGGCCAAGCTGGAGAACAACAAGCGCTATCTGCTCGATGTGGCCGTTCGCACCAGCGGAACGGCCGTTGAAATCGGCGTCCGCGTCAACGGCGTCGATTTCACGAGCTTCCGCGGCGAGACTTCGCAACTCACCAGTTTGCCCAGTGGAATGCGTCTTCCGAATCCCGATCAGATCGGCATCGGCACGCAAAACTCGACGGCCATCTTTCACACGCTGCAATATCGCAAGCTCCCGCCCCTGCGATAGGCTTCACACCGACCCTTCCGCCGCGCTCGCTTCGCGCGGCTCGGGGGCTTCGACGATCGCGTGACGTTTGCGGTCGGCCGTCGTGCCGGGAACGATCCACGGGCCAGGCGACGTCTCTTCGATGATCTGCCGCATCTCCTGGCCGTCGATCACTTCTTGCTCCATGAGCCGCTTGGTGAGCGCTTCGAGCGCGGGGCGCCGCGATTCCAATAGCCGTCGGACTTGCTCGATTGCATCATCGACAATCCGCCGCACCTCTTCATCGATCTCGCGGGCCGTTTGCTCGCTATGCATCGAGCCGCGGGCCATCTCGGCCCCCGCGCCCGTCAAGAATGGCGAGCGATTGCTCTCCCGATAGCTCACCCGTCCCAGCCGGCTCATGCCGTAATCCATCACCATGCTGCGGGCGATCTCGCTAGCCCGCTCCAAGTCGTTTTGCGCGCCGGTGGACACATCGTTGAAGATGATCTCCTCCGTGATCGTGCCGGCCAACAGCACTTGAATGCGCGATTCGAGTTCGCTCTGCGTCATCAGATAGCGATCGTCGTCGGGGCGCTGCATCGTGTAGCCGAGCGCCGCCAGGCCGCGGGGGATGATCGACACCTTGTGTACTGGATCGGTGTTCGGAAGGCTATAGGCGACCAGGGCGTGGCCGCTTTCGTGATACGCGACTCGCTGCTTTTCCTCGATATGAATCACACGTTTTCGCTTTTCGAGCCCGGCCATCACGCGCTCGATCCCCTCGTTGAATTCGGCCATGCCGACGCTGCTCTTCCCCTTGCGCGCCGCCAATAGCGCCGCTTCGTTCACCAGGTTTGCCAGGTCGGCGCCGACGAATCCGGACGTCAGGCCGGCGATGTCGCGCGCATTGACCGCCGGATCGAGCTTGACATTCTGCACGTGGACCTTGAGGATGTCTTCGCGCCCGCGAACGTCCGGCCGATCGACCAGCACGTGCCGGTCGAATCGCCCGGGGCGAAGCAGCGCGGGATCGAGCGTCTCGGGCCGGTTCGTGGCGGCCATCACGATCACGCCGCTATTGCTGCCGAAGCCGTCCATCTCGACCAGCAGCGCATTGAGCGTCTGCTCCCGTTCGTCATGTCCGCCGACGATGCTGCTGCCGCGGGTTTTGCCGAGCGCATCCAGCTCGTCGATGAAAATGATGCAAGGGGCTTTTGACTCCGCCTGCTGAAACATGTCGCGGACCCGCGCGGCGCCGACGCCGACGAACATCTCGACGAAATCGGACCCCGACAGGCCGAAGAACGGCACGCCCGCTTCGCCGGCGATCGCCTTGGCCAAGAGCGTCTTCCCGGTGCCGGGCGGCCCAACCAAGAGCACACCCTTGGGAATCCGTCCGCCGAGCGTTTGATATTTTTCCGGCGTGCGGAGGAACTCCACGACTTCGCGGAGTTCCTCGACCGCCTCGTCGATACCGGCGATGTCGTCGAACGTGATGCCAAGGTCCTCCTGGGCGTACATCTTGCCGCGGCTGCGGCCAAACGCCATCGGCGAGCCAGCCCCGCCGATCTTGCGGAAAAGAACGAAGAAGATCACGACGATGATCGCGCCGGCGGCAAGGTAGGGCAACCAGATCGTCTTCCACGCGGTCGGTCCTTCGGGATAATCGAATCCGCGAAGCTTCGCGTCTTGCAGCATCTTGCTCAGGTCGTCTTTCTCGCTTTTGTTGACGAAGAATGAGACCACCGTGCCCGCCGCCGCCTTACCGACTCGCTTGTCGTCCGTGGAATCGACCTCTTGCCGCGTGATCTTGCCCTCGACCCGCTGCGAGGCGACTACCAGATCAGTCGGATTCGAATAGCGGATCAGTTTGCCATCGGCGGGGTCGTTGACTTCGACTACCTTGTCCTTGTCGTGACGCGTATCTTGCACTAGCCGGACGAAATCGTCGTACGACAGGTGATACGAGCGATCTTGCTGCCAGTAAACGACCAGAACGAGGGCGACGGCGCCCACGGCCAATAGATACCAGACGACGTTGGGGCTGAAGGGAGGGGTCCGTTTTTCCGGCGGTTTGCGAGGCGGCTCGTTGCGCTTTTCCATGCCGATTCCATTGCGAACTGAAGGGAGGAAGCAAAAAGACTATTCTTCCATCCTAAGCACTCCGCCCCGGCGGTCAATCTAGCTTGCTAGCAACGCTGCCGAGCAGGATTGCCCTTGAACCCGCGCGCCGTTTCCGCTACAAGTCGCGCCCTCTTCTCATATTCTCGTCTCGTTCTCTCTTCTCAGGAGCCGTGCGATGCGCATCTTGGGCGTTGTCGTCGGGTCGTGTTGCGCCGGGCTCGTGGCCGGCCTTGCCCCGGCGGCCGAAGACGGCCAGTTTCCTTATACCGCGTATGCGAATTCCGACGACGTATATGTCCGGAGCGGGCCCGGGAAGAACTACTACCCGACCGAAAAACTTTCGCGCGGCGACGCAGTCGAGATCTATCGCCATGACCCGGGGGGCTGGTATGCCATCCGACCGCCGCGCGGCAGCTTCAGTTGGGTCCCCGCCCAGCTATTGCAGCCGACCCGAGATCATCTGGCGGTGACCAACGGCGATCGAGTGGTCAGCCGCGTCGGCAGCCGCTTCAGCGACGTCCGTGACGTGATCCAGGTCAGGCTCGATCGCGGCGAAGAGGTCGAGATTCTCGAAGTCAAAACGCTCGTCACCGGCGGACAATCGGAGCAGTGGTGCAAGATCGCACCTCCCTCGGGCGAGTTCCGTTGGGTGTTCGGCAAATTTGTGGACGAACAGCAGCCAATGCCGGAACGCAGGCCCGCCGAGGATCGAAGCCGAAGCGTCGCAGACCGCGATCCGTCGGGCGAGGATCGCCCGGTTCGAGCCGTGTCGGCGGTGCGCTCGGGGCGTTATTACACGGAAGATACCGATCCGCCGGACGCGGGAGATGACGATGGCGGCAATGTACTTCGAACGTCCGGCGCACGCGGCGACAACCCCGGTGGCGGCGAACGCGACGTCGCGCTGACGGCCGCCAGCGATCGTGCTAGCGATTGGCGGCGAAACGGCCCGACGCGCTCCGCCGCCAAGCCGGCTGCGGCGCCTCCCGCGGACGCGTTCCAAGCGGAGATCGACGCCATCGATCTCGCGCTCTCGTCGATGGTGGTTGAGGAGCCGAGCGTCTGGAAATTCGACGACCTCGATCGCCGCGCCGAGACAGCCTTGGATCGCGCGCAAACGGCGCTCGAGCGCGGCAAGGCGCGGCTCTTGCTCGACCGAATCGCCAAGTTCGAAGACATTAAGCGGCGAGCCGATACAATCCAACAGGTCCAGGCGGCCACCGATCGCCGCAATAGTCAGACGATCAATGTTGCCGACACGCGCCCGCCGATCGGGCTGGCGCAAGTCGAGGGCAACGACCGGTTCGATGCCAGCGGCCGGCTCATTAATGTCGTTTCGCAACGGCCGAATGCGCCGCCTTACGCGCTCGTGAATGCCGATCGCGTCGTGATGGCGTTCGTCACTCCGGCGCCCGGCGTGAACTTGCGGCCGTTCATCAACCGGCAGATCGGGGTGAGCGGCCAGCGTGGCTTCATCCCCGAGCTGAACAAGCCGCACATCACGGCCCTTCGTGTGTCGACGCTCGACGAATCCCCCTCGGCCCTCGCCGCCAGCCGCGACCCGCTCCGGCGGTAACAAAGGAACTGGAGCAAACGGAGGGAACGGAGTCGGCAACGCCGACTTCACACTCCCCCTTCCTCTGTTACCTTCTGTTCGTTCCAAAGACTTCATCCCGTGGGGGTCCAGCCCGGTAGCGGCGATTCGTAGATTTTCGGTGTGGCGGCGGCTTGCATTTTGGTGATGCGCTGCTCGGCCTGTGCGACGGCTGCGGCGGAATCGTGAACTTCCAGGGCGATCTCGAAGCGGGCGGTTTCACCGGCGGCCATTTTGCGCACGCGGCCTTGCGAATTCTCGAACGATCTGGGGTTCGGAAAGTTCGTCGCCGGCTCGAGGCCCGTCACGTAGCCATCGGCCAGCGGCGGGTAGTTCTTCCAGAGACTGAAGCAGGGAAGTTCGCGACTGTGGAATTGGAGGCTGATGCCGTGCTCGCCCGCGGCGCTTGCGAGCAAGACCTCGCTGCGTTCAATCGAATCGGCCAGAAGCTGGCAGAAGAATACTTCTTCCATAGCGGCAACTTGCGGTTCGCCGAAACGGCTCCAATGGCTCGCTCCGAGCGCCGAATGTGAGTCGCGCGGCACTAGTTGCTTGATCGGTGCGACGATCCGCGATCCGGGCTCGAGTAGCGGGGGCCCGAAATTGATGTGGTAGAGCAATTGCATTTCGCCAGGGCTGCCGGAAAGATTCGTTACTTCGTCAACCACCTCGAATCGCGGCTCGCCGACCCGGATGCGCAGCGTCGACGTAAGCCGCAGTTTCTGAAAGTGAAACCGGCATTCGTCCACGACGCCGGTGACGCGAATCTCTCCCGCGTCGCGATCGGATTCGACGACGAGTCGATGCGCCGGTTGATTGGCGATTCGGCCATGCAGCGGGTGAACGAGTGAGCCGCGCGAATCGAAATCGGGCGCTCCGTTGCTGAATAGCCCGCACCGGCAGAGCAATTCGTCGAAACCGTCGAGCCACCCAAGTCCACTCGGCTCGCCAAGCGAGACGAATTTCGGGTGCACCGGCCCGCGGACCGGCGAGTTCCAACCGATTTGCCAATCTCCGTGCCAAACTTTCCAGACGCCCATTCCCCGCTGGGGCAAAAGCGCGATGCGCAAACGACCGTTATCAATCGTCAGCAGCTCGACGCCGTCGCGCAAGCCGCCGCGCAGCGTCCGTTTCGCGAGGCGGCAATCGGAGAGGCCGAGTTCCGCCGAATCGATCGTGACTTGCTCGGCGAAAACATCGTCTCCCGGATTGCCGCATAGATCCGTTAGGGTCTAGGTCGTTTTTGACATGCGATCAAGCACCGAGTTTTGAAATGACCGACCGCGATGTCGCTCGAATCGGTTCATTCCCGCCGGAGTGGGTCTGTCGGGCGATGATTCACGCGCCATCAGCTTGCTGCCAGCAATGCTGAATGCGCCAGCAACTCAATTGGGCTGATGGCTTGTTGGCAGTGCCGGCACCGCAACGCGATCGGTTAATTGCGGCGCTACCGGGGAATAGTGTAGCGCTTGAATGCCTCAATTGCCACGGTCGCGCGTGTGTCGTTCCACGTGGTGGGCCGGTCGGCTCCGCAATTGCAGTTGCCGATACTTGATTCGCTCTGCGGGGTTGATTATGATGCGTGCAGACCTTGAGCCATTCGCGTTTGGGGTTTTCGCGGGCGGGAGGCCTGTGACGGGGGATGCGGTCGGACATTCGGGCCAGGGACTTGCCGACGGGTTCTCGTGCGGCAAGGCAAGCGGGTGTCAGCCGGGCATAGAGATTTACATCATTGGGTTTTGTTTCGGCTCTCTCGTATTTCTTTTTTCTTGGTTCCGGTTTCTTGAGGTGGGCTCGTTACGCGCCATCGCAAGTCGGGCGGCGCTATCGAGCTGGATAAGTTCCTCGGAATGAGAAGAGGCACGCGATGCCGCGCGATGGTGGACAGACCTCGCGCGGCCATGGCGAGCGCGCTCACGTATAGGCGCGCCGTCGCGCTTTTCATTCGTTCGCCGTTCGGCGATGTGCCTGAGGAACTACTACTATGAGCATCGCGGATTGGAATCCGGCCGCCCTGGATGCGGCCCAGGATTCAGTGGGGAAGACTGGTGAGGAAACCAGCGGAAGGGAGAAGCGGGTGGCGGCAGATTCCGAAATCGGCTGCCCGCAACGGCCGCTGCATCGATTGAGTGCGGTTCGCAAGCAACAAGGGATCTCGCAACGCAATGTCGCCCGGCGATTGGGAGTCGAAGTGGCGGCGGTATGCGAGCAAGAGCAGGAGTCGGCCGATTTGCCGCTGAGCGTGCTTTACGCCTGGCAGAGGATCCTGGAGGTGCCGGTGGCGGAATTGCTCGTCGATAGCGACGCGCCCCTCTCGCCGCCGGTGCTCGACAGGGCCAGATTGGTCAAAGTAATGAAGACGACGGCGGCCATCATGGAGAAGGCGCATAGCAACTCGCTCAAGCGATTGGTGACGATGTTGGTCGAACAGTTGTTGGAGATCATGCCGGAGTTGCGAGAAGTGGCTGCCTGGCACACGATTGGCCAGCGGCGAACACTCGACGACTATGGCCGCGCCGTCGAGCGCCAATTGCCCGACGACTTGCTCCGCCGGACGTCCCGGTAGCTTGGGCCGCGTTCGGCAAACACTAACCCGGTGCGCTAGTTTGGGACTGCCGTCTGCTTCCCTCGCTGGCGCGTCGGGTTGGTGTACGGGGACATCTTTCGCGATGGAAAATCGCCAGCTTTGGCGGTTGACACCCCTCTCTAAACTCCTTAAGATCACTGGTTTCCAACATGGGAACTTGTATTCCAGCATCGAAATAACCCGCATTTGACGGCGGTTTTTATTGGCAGGGGGACGCCGGCAACGCTCGGCGGGAGAAGACTGTGGCCGGCCACTCGCACGAGATGATTCGAATTCGGATGGAGGCCTACGATCACTCGGTCTTGGACCAAAGCGCGGCGGAGATCGTGGATACGGCCAAGCGGACCAACTCGGAGGTCCATGGACCGATCCCGTTGCCGACCCGGATCGAGCGATATACGGTGCTCTCGAGCCCGCACGTGGACAAAAAAGCCCGCCAGCAGTTTGAGATTCGCACGCACAAGCGGCTGATCGACATCGTGCAGGCGACCGCCAAAACAATCGAGGCATTGAATAAACTGAGCCTGCCAGCGGGCGTGGACATCAAGATCAAGGCCAGCGGGCGGCATTAATAGTTGGAGTTCAGCCTTTAGGCTGCTATTCGCAGGCTAAAGCCTGAACTCCAAGATGTTGGTCGGAATTCGGCGGGCGCATTTTTCAATAAACGACAATTTTTCGGAACCTCTATGCAACGGAAGCTGAACGGGTAAATCGGGGCGAACTCGTCTCCGATCTCCCGCCGGCGAGCGTGAGCAGGGAAATACGACGATGGCGATTGGACTACTCGGCCGCAAGGTCGGGATGACTCAGATATTCGACGAAGCCGGAACGGTGATTCCGGTGACGGTCATCGAGGCCGGGCCCTGCCACGTGCTGCAGCTTCGCACGGCGGATCGGGACGGTTACAGCGCGGTCCAACTCGGCTTTCGCGACAAACCCCGCCGCCTCGCCACGCGCAGCCAACGCGGCCAGGTCGCCCGGCTGGATAATAGCAAGCGGGCGAAATCGGGGGTCGCACTTCTGCCCAAGGCCAATTGCGAGCCGAAGCGGTTCGTCCGCGAATTTCGCGGCGCCGACGGCGCGGAGCCTTCCGTCACGGTCGGGCAAGAACTCAAGGTCGATCTGTTCGAGAAGGTCGAGTCCGTCGATGTCACCGGCACGAGCAAGGGGCGCGGCACGGCCGGGGTGATGCGGCGACACAACTTCAAGGGGCAGCGTGCCACGCACGGCGTGAAGAAGGTGCATCGTCACGGCGGCGGCACGAGCATGAACACCTTCCCCGCCCGCGTGTTCAAGGGAAAGCGAATGGCCGGGCGGATGGGAAATGAGCGGAAAACCTCTCGAAATCTCAAGGTGGTCCGCGTCGATCTCGAAAACAACTTGCTGCTCGTCCGCGGCGCGGTTCCGGGTCCCAATGGCGGCTATTTGATCATCCGAGAAACGAACATTCTGTAAATCAGAATAAGCGCGGCACGAGTGCCGCGGCTAACGATAGCGTTTTTGTACTTCGTACTTAGTCCTTCGTACCTGATGCCATGTCCAGCCTGACCATTTACGATCGAACCGGAAAAGAAGTCGGCCAGTACGACATCGATCCGGTGGAACTCGCTCCGCGAATCAGCAAGCAGTTGCTGCACGACGTGGTGGTGATGTACCAGTCGAATCAGCGGCTGGGGACGGCACAGACGAAGAGCCGCGGGATGGTGGCCGGCACGACCAAGAAGATGTATCGCCAGAAGGGGACCGGCAACGCTCGGGCCGGCTCGCGGCGTAGCGGAATTCGCCGCGGCGGCGGGCATATCTTTCACAAAATGCCGCGCGATTGGACCTATCGGCTACCGCGCAAGGCGCTGCAATTGGCCACGCGGATGGCGCTGGCCTCGAAGATCCGAGATTCGCAAGTCACCGTGATCGACGACTTGAAGTTCGACACGCCCAAAACCCGCGACATGGCCGCCATCCTGTCGGCGCTCAAGTGGCAGGGGGAGACGCTCTTGGTCGCCACGGTCGGCCACGACGCGAACGTGTACAAGTCGGCCCGAAACATCGCGCGCGTCGAGGTATCGCCGGTCGCAGAATTGAATGCCTGGACGTTGCTCGCGCCGCGGCGGCTATTGATCACTCGCGCCGCGCTCGACAAATTCAAGGAACAAGTGAAATCCAACGGCAAGCGCGGCGCCAAAGGACTAGCCGCGGAAACGAAAGACACGGAACCGAGAGACGCGCGACGACGGCGCAGGATTGATTGATCATGGCCACCGAAACGGAAGCCACCGAAACGCTGGAAGCTCCGCCACTTTTGGCGCCGCACCAGATCGTGCTGCGTCCGTTGGTGACGGAGAAGGGGGTCCATCGCTCGACGCGGCATAACGCCTACTCGTTCGAGGTGAACACTTTGGCGACGAAGGCCGATGTGCGCCGAGCGGTCGAGGAATTGTTTAACGTCAAAGTCCGCCGAGTGCACGTGCAGAACCGCCGCGGCAAGCCGCGCCGCAGCCGGTTTCGCTTCGGACGGACCAAAGATTGGAAGAAAGCGATTGTCACGCTCGATCCCGAACACCGCATCAACTTCTTTTAAGTGCATTCTATGGGACTTCGCCGTTACAAACCGACCACTCCGGGCCGCCGCGGGGCGAGTGTCAGCGATTTCGCTGAATTGACCGCCGGCGCAAAGCCGGTCAAGGATCTCACCGTCCGCAAGCGGATGAGCGGCGGGCGGAACAATCAGGGGGTCATCACGGCCCGGCATCGCGGCGGCGGCCACAAACGACGGTATCGGCTGATCGACTTCCGCCGCAACAAGGACGGGGTGCCGGCAAAGGTTGATTCGATCCAGTACGACCCGAATCGCAGCGCCCGCATCGCGCTGTTGCACTATGTCGATGGCGAAAAGCGCTACATTCTCGCCCCGGACGGATTGAAGGAAGGGGCTGAGCTAATGAGCGGTCCCGATTCGCCTCCGTCGGTCGGCAATTGCATGCCTCTGCGGAATGTGCCGCTGGGGATGACCGTCCACAGTATCGAGTTGCAGCCCGGGTGCGGCGGCCGGCTTTGCCGTTCGGCCGGCTCCGGCGCGACGCTCGTCGCTCGCGAGGCCGATTGGGCGCAGTTGACGCTCCCCAGCGGGGAAATTCGCCGCATTCCGGCGGCCTGCCGGGCGACAATCGGCACCATCGGCAACGCCGACCACATGAACATCAATCTCGGCAAAGCGGGGCGGACTCGTTGGCTCGGCTGGCGACCGCACGTGCGCGGCACGGCGATGAACCCGATCGACCACCCCCATGGCGGTGGCGAAGGGCGGACAAAGGGTGGCCGGCATCCGGTCAGCCCGACGGGCAAGAGCGCCAAGGGTGGCGGCACGCGAAAGCGACGAAAGCCTTCGAACTCGGCGATTGTCCGCCGTCGCCGCTCGCGCCGTTATGGGCAGATCAAGATTCACTAAGGGGAATGAGCAGATCAGTTAACGGGAACGAACAAGTCTATTAACGGATACCAACGGGAAGCGGTTGTCGTATGGGAAGGTCGCTCAAAAAAGGGCCGTTCGTCGATCCAAAACTGTTCGGCAAAGTCGAGCGGATGATTGCCGGCGGCGGCCGCGAGCCGATCAAAACTTGGGCTCGGGCCTGCACGATCGTCCCGGAGTTCGTCGGCCACACGTTCCTTGTCCACAACGGCAAGCTGCACATCAAGGTGTTTGTTACCGAAGACATGGTCGGCCACAAGCTGGGCGAGTTCGCTCCAACGCGCACGTTCCGTGGCCACGGCGGCAAGTCGAAGGCTGCGGCGCCGGCAAAATAAGTACGAAGGGCAAAGGACGAAGGACAAAAGACGACTTGGTTGGCGGAGGGGATGGATCATGGCATATACGGCAACCTATCGCTTCGCTCGGATCAGCGCCCGCAAGGTGCGGCCGATGGCCGATTTGATTCGCGGCAAGTTCGCCGACGAGGCGCTCGAGATTTTGAAGTATTTGCCGCACCGCGGGGCGCGGCTCTTGGAAAAAGTGCTTAAGAGCGCGCTGGGCAACGCGGAGGATCAGCGGGCGGGAAGCATCAGCAATCTGGTCGTGGTCGATGCTCGCGTCGACGGCGGCCCGATGCTCAAGCGAATTCAGCCGCGGGCCCGCGGCATGGCATTTATGATCAAGAAGCGGATGGCCCACATCCGCGTTTCGTTGGACACCTTGTAGGAATAAGCAATGGGCCAGAAAGTCAATCCGATCGGGTTCCGCGTGGGCATCATGGAGGGCTGGAAGAGCCGCTGGTATGCCTCGAAGCAGGAATTCAAGGAATTGCTGATCGAAGATTTTCGAATTCGCAAGTTCGTTCACGACAAGTACAAGTTCGCGGGGATTCCGAAGGTCGAAATCGAGCGGACGCGCGACGAAGTGAAGGTGGTGCTGCACACGGCCCGCCCCGGCGTGATCATCGGGCGCAAGGGGCAGGAAGTGGAGCGGCTGCAAGAAGAGTTGCAGCAATTGTTGGGGCGGCGAATCAACATCAAGATCGAAGAGATTTCCCGGCCGGAGATTTTCGCCCAATTGGTCGCCGAGGATATCGCCGAGCAATTGGCGAAGCGGGCCAGCTTTCGGCGGACGATGAAGCGGGCGGTCGAGACTTCGATGGAAGCCGGGGCCAAGGGGATCAAGATTCAATTGGCCGGACGGCTCGGCGGATCGGAAATGGCCCGCCGCGAGAAGCAGATCTCCGGCTCGATGCCGCTTTCGACGTTGCGGGCGAAAATCGATTACGGTTTCACCGAGGCCGCCACGGCCCAGGGAAACATCGGCGTGCAGGTCTGGATCAATCAAGGTATGTACGAGGACGAGAGCCATGGCGCTGATGCCCAAGCGGGTCAAGCACCGAAAAAGCCAAAGAGGACGTATAAGAGGTGACGCCACCCGCGGCAACCGCGTGGTGTTCGGCGACTACGGACTCCAGGCATCGCAAGCGGGCTGGCTGAGCGCTCAGACGATCGAGGCGGGACGCGTCGCGGCGCAGCAGTATCTGCGGACCGAGGGGCGGCTTTACGTCCGCGTGTTTCCCCACAAACCGATCACTTCGATTCCACTCGAAACCCGGATGGGAAAGGGTAAGGGGGAGCCCGAGTTTTGGGCAGCGGTCGTGAAGGAGGGGACGGTGCTGTATGAAATCAGCGGCGTGGCGGAAGAGGCCGCGCGGCTCTGCTTCGCCCGCTTGGCGCACAAAATGCCGGTGCGAGTGAGGTTCTTGCGAAGAAGAAGCGGGTGACGCGGAGTGTTGGCAGATGGCAGTCGGCATGAAATGAGAATCTTGAGACGAGCGAGCGGGTGCCGGCGGTTGCAATCGTGTGAGTTGGAAGGCAGTGCATGGTGTCGTTAGCCGGTTCGCTTGCGAACCGGAGTTTATGCGCTAAGTGCGAGGGTTTGAAGAGGTTGAGCGATGGCGAAAACAGCCGATTTGCGTGAGATGAGCGACGAGCAGATCCGACTGACCTGGAAAGAGGCGGCGGAGCATCTGTTTCGTTTGCGGATTCAAGCTCAGACTGAAAAGATCGACGCCCCCAGCGAGCTGCGTCGCCAGCGCCGATTGATCGCCCGCTGCCAAACGATTTTGAACGAGCGCCGTCTAGCGGCGGCCAAGACGGCGCCTGCCAAGTCGCTTCCCGCGAAACCAGCGCCGGCCAAGGCGGCGACACAGAAGACGGCGCCGTCGAAGGTAGCGCCGACGAAGGCAGCGCACACGAAGGCAGTGCCGTCGAAGGTGGGACCAATGAAGCAATCCCCCTCGAAAACCGCGCCCGCGAAGCCAGTTGCCGCGAAGAAATAGGTGAAGTATGCCCAAGAGAATGGAAATCGGCGTGGTGACCTCGGACAAGGGCACGAAGACGAGGCGGGTGGAGATTCCGCGCCTCGTCCGGCACGCGAAATACGGTAAGATTCTCCGCCGTAAGACGATTTGCCATGTGCATGACGAAGCAAACGAGTCGCATCAAGGAGACACGGTGGAAATCCGCGAATGCCCGCCGCGGTCGCGGCTGAAGCGGTGGGAGTTGGTGCGCGTGGTGTCGAAGAGTCGCGCGGTGGATATCGGGGCGATGCGCGCCGCGGCCCGGATGAGGGAATCGGATAAAGAAGTCGGGCTGGAGGAAGAGAAATCGCCATGATCCAAATGCAGACTCGGCTCACCGTGGCCGACAACACCGGCGCGAAGGAAGTGATGTGCTTCAAGGTGCTCGGCGGCAGCAAGCGCCGCACGGCCGGCCTGGGAGACGTCATCGTGTGCAGCGTCAAAACCGTCATTCCCGGCAGCGAAGTCAAGAAGAAGGCCGTCGTGAAGGCGGTGATCGTTCGCTGCAAGAAGCCGACCCGCCGCACCGACGGCAGCTACGTCCGATTCGACAACAACGCCGTCGTCTTGATCGACAACGAACAGAATCCGCGCGGGACGCGCATTTTCGGCGCGGTTGCCCGCGAGCTGCGCGACCGCAATTTCATGAAAATCGTCAGCCTCGCCAGCGAGGTGGTTTGATGCACATTCGCGCCAACGACATCGTGGAAGTGATCGCCGGCTTCGATCGGGGGACGCGAGCGAAAGTGTTGCGCGTGCTGATCGAGGAGCGGAAAATCGTCGTCGAAGGGGTCAATCGGGTCTACAAGCACGTGCGGCGCAGCCAGAAGAACCCTCGGGGCGGGCGATTGTTCAAGGAAATGCCGGTTTCGATCTCCAACGTGATGCTCGTGTGCCCGGCGTGCAGCCGGCCGACTCGCACGGGCGCCCGGTTGCACGACGACGGCAGCAAGCATCGCGTGTGCAAGCGGAAGACGTGCGGCAAGGAGATAGGACAGCTTTCCCCGCCGCGCGAAAAGAACCGGAAAAAGCCGGCCACTGCCAAGGCGTAAAAGCAACGGACCGAGGCCAAAAGCGGTAATTCACGTTCCGCCGTCGGCCGATAAAACAGTTCCCGAATCATGGCCAAGAAACAAAAACAAGCCGAAGAAGCCGCGGCGCCAAAGGGCCCGCCGCCGACCCCGCGTCTTTTGGAAAAGTACCGTGGCGAAATCGCCCCGGCGCTGCAGCAGAAATTCAGTCGCGGGAATCCATTTGCGATCCCCAAGATCGAGAAGATCGTCATTAATATGGGCGTCGGGGATGCGGTCACCGAAAAGAAATACCTGGAAGAAGCGGTCACGGCACTAACGCAGATTTCCGGGCAAAAGCCGCTGGTGACCAAGAGTCGACAGTCGATCGCCGGTTTCCGCCTCCGGGAAGGGATGCCGATTGGCTGCAAAGTGACTCTCCGCGGAGCGCGGATGTATGAGTTCCTCGATCGCCTCATTTCGCTGGCCTTGCCGCGCGTGCGCGACTTTCGCGGGCTCAGTCCGAATGGCTTCGATGGCCACGGGAATTACAGCCTAGGGCTTTCCGAGCAACTGGTGTTTCCCGAATTGAATCCCGACAAGTACACGCGAACTCAGGGCATGAACATCACGGTCGTGGTTTCCGGTCATAGCGACGAGGAATCGCGCGAGTTGCTGCGCGGAATGGGGATGCCGTTCAAGGCGCCGGAAGTCAAGGGAAGCAAGGGAGCGGCGTGACGCGGGCGGAAAGGCGACGCACAGAACAAGGAACTTTATGGCGAGCAAATCGAAGAGAGCGATGGCGCTGAAGAAGCCCAAGTTCTCGACCCGCCTTAAGCGGCGGTGCATGTTGTGCGGGCGGCCGCGGGCCGTCTATCGGAAATTCGGAATTTGTCGGATCTGCTTTCGTCAATTGGCGGATCAAGGCAAGATTCCCGGTGTGCGGAAGGCGAGTTGGTAAGGGGACCAAAACCACATGATGACTGACCCGATCGCCGATATGTTGACCCGCATCCGTAACGCGGTGCGCGTCGAGCGGCCCAGCGTCGATATGCCCACTTCCAAGGTCAAACGCGGCTTGGCCGAAGTGCTCAAGCGCGAAGGTTATATCTGGGACTGGAAGGAAGTCGACGGCAAACCGGCTGCTCAGCTCCGCATCGATTTGAAGTATGGACCGAACGGAGAGCGCGTCATCCGTCACCTGAAGCGCGTGAGCAAACCGGGGTCGCGCGTATATCGCGGCGCGGCGCGGCTCAAGCCGATCCTCAACGGCCTGGGGATTTCGATCCTCAGCACCAGCCGCGGAGTGATCAGCGATCGCGAGGC